>CAKZLT010000386.1 GCA_937127195.1 uncultured Saprospiraceae bacterium | reverse complement strand
GGTTTCCTTCATGGATATTCATTACTTTTCGCCCATTTACATCAAAAATAGATAAATCTGATTGAAGTTTTTGCTTCGTTTCAATTGGTATGAATAATTTATCTCCTGATGGATTCGGATAAATTGGCTTTAATTTAAAGTCAACTAAAACCGTATTTTGAATAGAAGTAGTCGCTTTTATATCAAATTCCCAAAATCCCTTAGGGGCAGTTATTGGGCGCACTTGTTCTTTTCCAGAAAAACTCGTTGAATGTATATAATAATAAACCGTGCTTCCAACAGGCTGTGAAGGTATATTTCCAATCCAATAATCTCCAACTCCTAAAGTCATATTTACACTCAAAAAGCCTTGACTTGTATCGGTTGTATAATAAATTTTAGCGGTTTGAATCTGGCTGGTATGCTGAATTTTAGCCAATACTTCATGCCCCTGAGACATTTTAGTAGTATCTTTTAATGGCTGATGCACGATTAATAACGGTTTTTTTACACCAACAGCCTTCGTAATACAATGCAAAGCACCATAATAACTAATCATTTCATTACAATTAATGCCGACAACGTTATAACCAGGTAATTCTTTTCTAAGAATGTTTAAAGCCGTTGTATCATATTGATATGAATATATCGGTACTAAAACGGTTTTATTCACAAAAACCAAATTCGTATAAGTTCTGTAATGTCCCCAATAATTATTCACTGAACCAATTTGACAGCTTGCTCCATAGTAGTCTGGATAATTTCCGCAAGTATCTGGCGGCATTGGTATTCTGACTATCTTAAATGGTGTACCAAAAGTTGTAAAAACACTATCTTGAATGTATTGAATATTGGCTTCGATTTGAGGGCCATCTGCGATTCCATTAGGATATTCACCAACCAAAAGCGTCTCCTCATTAAGGAGTTTCATATACATATCAATGTGATTGATTGGATTGTAATTAAGCATTTCCATTTTTGAAAATTGCTTAATTCCCATAAAATCTTTCATAATAGAGTCAATTTCTTGCTCTGTTTTTGGCACTGTTACATAAGTACCTTGTGGTCCATTTTCAGTCAAAACCAACTTAGAAGCAAAGGCATTTCCTTGTCCATCGCTCATAAAATTTCCACCTACGTTGACCAAGTTGTAAGGAGTATTAGTGGTAGAATACAACGACAAATCTTGATACTCTGAAAGTACTCTCGGAATACGATCATCAAAAGGTCGTGGTCTATTATAAATCCAATCGACCAAATAAAGAGAATCTACCTCATTATTATAAATCGTCGTTGCACCATAATCACGCACCCAAACGCTATTGTAAAAATCCTGAATGAAGTGGATATTCTTCTTTGTAATACTAAAAGCACTCAGATAATTAATCACTTGAATAGAATCATTGCAAATCACAATGACTTTCACTTCTTCTTTTGCGTGTCGAATAATTTCTTTAATAATATTTGGGAAACCCGTAGAAATCCCTGTCCAAGTGACCACCAAAGCTTCTATCTCCTCCCATTCTGCCATTGTTCTGACATTTTGCCCCAAGGGAGGTGTAGTATAATTTGGTGAAGCTGGTTGTCCTAGTAGTCGAGAGTTGAAAGAAAACAATGCGAATAAGAAAAAGAATAAAGTTATTTTTTTCATGTCGTTCGTATTGTGTGAATAGATTATTTTAAACGTATTAGGTGCGAAATTCAAAACTATCTTAAAAGCCCTATAAATCAGAAATTATTGACCATTAAATCGTATTGATTTCTGACGAAAAACGGTTAATTACTTTTAAATTATAGCACTAGGAATCAAATTAAATGTGATTTTTGTTCTAAAATCACTATAAACATCCCATTTTCTAGTAATTTCCTAGGACAATTTATTAATCCCGTTTTTTTTTATTTTATAAAAACACCAAGTTCATTAAGCATTGGAATTGCTGTAAAATTACTAAAGTCAATACTGCCTTTCACAAAAATAAATTTCTTGTCATACATCACAGTACCTTCTTTGAAGCTTATCCAATATTCATTCGTCAAATCAAAAACCTCTGTTGAGATTGACTCAATTTTAACATAACTTTCTGGTGTTAATTCTTCAATTGAAAAACGAAAATTAGTTGTTTTAATTTCTTCATTATTACGAATACCATAACCTCTTGAGTTAATGAATATACTAAAGATAGCATCTTTTTTTAAATTCACTAAATACACATCCCATAAATCCACCTCATTATCAGCACTTTGTGTTTTTTTAGGAACAATAGCAACGCCCAAATCGGTTACTTTTAACTTTGGTATATCTTTTAACATATTTATTTTCTTTTTTTAAAAGATTAATCATAGAATCTATTCAGCAGACCTAATTTACACATTTTCTACATATTCAAAACCAAATAAATCCTTATAATGTCCTTTTACTTTTGCTTTCACAATTTCCATATCAAGTGAATATCCAACCTCTTTTTCTAAGGAAGTTACCCCTTTGTCTGTAATGCCACACGGAACAATATTTTTAAAATAATCCAAGTCCGTATTTACATTAAAAGCAAATCCATGCATCGTCACCCAACGACTCAAATGCACTCCAACCGCACAGATTTTACGAGCAGAAGGTTGCCCAACATCTAGCCAAACACCTGATTCTCCTTCACTTCTATCACCTTTTATTCCATATTCGGCAATGGTTCGGATGACAGCTTCTTCCATATAGGTAACATATTTTCGAATATCTGTAAAGTAGCAATCTAAATCAAAAATCGGGTAGCCTGTGATTTGACCAGTTCCGTGATAAGTAATGTCACCGCCTCGGTTTATTCTAAAAAACTCAATTTCCTTTGCTTCTAATTCACTTTCTGAAAGCAGCAAATTATCAATAGAACCACTTTTGCCGAGTGTATAAACGTGCGGATGCTCGCAAAATAGCAAATAATGATGCTGCTTTTCTTGTTCTTCTTCTGGCAAATTTCGATTTCTACGTTTTCTATCCACCAACTCTTTAAGTAATTCGCCTTGATAATCCCAAGCTTTTTGGTAAGATATATTTTGTAAATCCTTAAAAATCACTTTATTCATTTCATTACTATTTTATACAAAAGTCGTAAATAGATGCCATAATTAAAATTCTAAAATTAGAATATAGTTTAAAACTCAAAATCTTATTGAGGCAGGTATTAGATTTTCGCCAATTTATCAATCATTAATATATACTTTGAGTTCATTAAGAATACTTTATCATCATCTACTAAACTTTAACAAAATGATAAGAGACACAGAGATTTAAGTCCGTCTAACCTAAATAAAGCAGACTTTTTAGATGTTTTACACGTTATTATACATATTTCACAAAAATAAATACATATTTCAGCATTATTTTAGACAATGAGGAGAATACCGCAAAAGTTATTAGATAAATTATTTTAATTTTGCCGCGGTTTATTAAAAACAACAGTTTAATCAACATTTAATTATGAAGAAGTTATTAGGATTAAGTGCAATCATTGCATTTTTACTTTTAGGAACAACAACAACGACACAGGCTCAACAAAACATTGCTCATATCAATACTGATACTATTGTCTTGAGAATGACTGACTATTCTAAAGCCGTAGCTAACGTTCAGGCTTATGGCGTTCAATTACAAAAGCTATTGAAAGCCAAAGAAGATCAGTTGAAAGCTTATGCACAACAAGCTCAGACAAGAGTTGAAATGGGTGAAATGACACCTAAAATGCAACAAGAAGCAGAGCAGAAAATTCAACAAATGAGAACAGAGCTTCAGGCAGAAGCACTTAAAGCTGACAAAAGCTTAGCTGACCGTGAGCAAAAAATGATGACTCCCGTTTATTCTAAATTCAGAGCAGCTATGAAAGCAGTTGCTAAAACTAAAGGATATTCTTATATCATGGATCAGAAAGCATTTTTGTACTTAGATGGTGGTGAGGATGCTACTCAAGCAGTTGCAGACTTTTTGAAAGTAGATTTGGCTAAACCAGCAGCAGCTATTCAACAGCAGCAACCTGCTAATGGTGGTGGTGGTGGTGGTCGCCGATAGTCATAAAGAATTTTACTGATTATAACGAATTGCAGTGACGCACCTAAAGGCGCTTATACTCTTTTAATCACAAAATTGCTACAAACA
>CAKZLT010000385.1 GCA_937127195.1 uncultured Saprospiraceae bacterium | reverse complement strand
AGTTAGATCTTGGTGGTTTTGGGATAAGTAGATTTTCATTAGATGCTATTCTGTATGATGAAGCTAGAAAAAATTCGGAATTCATCTTCGATACTGTCACTAGTATTACATACGAAGTAAATGATATTTCTAAAAAATCTATATTTTCTGTGCTAACAAGTGCTAATTCTCTGTATACAGCAGATTATGTTGTAGGGTCTTTTGGAAAACGAAGCAATTTAGATAAATCACTTAATAGAACATTCATTCAAAAAAAAACTCCATTTTCATTAAGCGTTCTCCAGCTTCGGAGTCGTGAGAAGGTAGATAGATGAGTGGTGTTTTTTTGGCAAGAGCCTTTAACTTTTGATAAGTTTCTATTGATTTTTTAGGTTCGGCATCTCCACCAGAATGCCCATTGTTGAGTAATTGTTGTTGAGTGTATGAAACATCTCCACCAAAAAACAACAACCCTTCATCGGTTTCCAAACTAATAGAACAATGTCCTTTTGTATGCCCAGGCGTATGAATAATGCGTAAATTACCTGCTTTTGTTAATGTTTTTGTTTTTTTGAAATTATGAAAAGGCTCATCCAAATCGATTAAAACAGGCTCAAACCAGTTAGGATACAAATGTGGTAAATCTCCATGAGGATGTTCATTTTCGATGCGATGCACCAAAATATCAACACCTTCAAAATAAGATATTCCATCAACGTGATCCAAATGACGATGCGTTAAAATAACTTGATGAACGGATTGAGGTTCAATTCCAAGATTACGTAATTGTTGGTCAATTTCTTGTTCGCGACTTACTTCAAATTTGAATTGAGTTGTATTAAACCAATTAGCAAACCATCCTGCGGGTTTGAAATAATTTTTTTGATTAATTTGAGCATTTTCACCAGTATCAATCACAAAAACACCCTCTTCGTGTTCAATCACCCAAACCCAAATTGGCATCCATTCTGTAAATTTTTTACTCAACATAAAATCAAAAGCCGCCAGTAAACCTGTAAATCGGGCGTTGAGGTATTTTTCTTTCACTTTAACCAAACCTGTCGAAATAGCGTGTACTTTGATAGGTTTTCCGTTGGAAGTAAGTGTTTTTGTGTATTGAAGTTGCATTTTTCTTAACGTTTAAAATAGTCTGTGGAATTTAATACACTGTTTCAAAAGTTTATTTTTTAAAAGCTACCGTAGCGCGACGAGCCTCGTCGCCCGACTATTAAAAGCCGCTTTTGTTAGCGTGACGACGAAGCTCGTCGCGCTACGAAACATTAAATGATTTTTGAAAACTGTGCTACGAACTATTGAAAGTACATTCTTTTTTATATAAAAAAAACTCACTCTCCGAAGAAAATGAGTTTTTATTGTTTTTTTGACTGAGCAGTTCATCTTAAATTTTTCTAACCTTGCCAGAACCAGTCGTTTTTGAGTTGACATTCGGTTTTCCTTTATAGTGAATATCGCCAGAACCAGTAACGTGAGCATTCAATGATTTAGCAGCATGAATATAAATATCGCCTGAGCCTGTGATATGTGCATTGGCAGTATTCACTTTGACATTCTCTGCCATAATATCGCCCGAACCAGTGATTTTTGCTTTCATAGATTGTGCAGAACCATTCAATTTTATTTTTCCTGAACCTGAAACGGAAGTCATTAATGCGCCTTTTGCTTTCACTTCCATTGTAAGTTTTCCTGAGCCTGTTACGCTGATTTTTAAATCTTCAACATCAAAATGACTAGATTTTACTTTGCCAGAACCCGTTACACTGATTTTTTCCAATTTAGGAATTGTAATATATATAGTAAGATTTTCGCTATAATAATCTCCCCAAGAATTTTTTTTGCGTTTTGAGTAGATTTTCCAAGTGTTATTACTAACGGTTGTATTGAGTCGGTCGAGCGTTTCTTTTGAGCCTTCGACAGTTACTTTTTGTTGATTGCCTTGTTTGAGAATAACTTTAAAAGCACTGGTCAATTGGATTTTTGTGAAATCATCAAGTTGAAGTGTTCGATTTTCGGCACTAGAAAATAAGGTGAAATTCATTAGAAGAACGAAGACAAAAGTAAAGCGAACTAGGTTTTTCATATCGTTAGATTTTTAATTTTTCAAAAAAGAGAACAATCTAAATGATCTACGTTAAATGACTCCAATTATTAAAGTAATCATTCCTGCTTATAACGAACAAGACTCAATAGCACTTGTTATAAAAGACATTCCAGAAATTGTTGACGAAATAATTGTTACCAGTAATAACTCTACGGATAATACGGAATTAAATGCAAAAAATGCTGGCGCCACAGTTTTAACAGAAAGCAAAAAAGGCTATGGTTATGCATGCTTAAAAGGTTTAAATTATATTAGTAATCAAGAAATAAAACCTGATATTATTGTTTTCTTAGATGGAGATTATTCTGATTACCCAGAACAACTTATAGAACTTGTAGAGCCAATTATTAAAGATAATACAGATTTTGTAATAGGTACACGTATAAAACGACTACGTGAAGAAGGTTCTATGACACCTCAACAAGTTTTTGGTAATTGGCTTGCAACTTTTTTAATGAAACTATTCTTTGGAGCAAAATTTACAGACTTAGGACCATTTAGAGCAATAAAATACGATAAATTATTAGCACTTAATATGGAAGATAAAACGTATGGCTGGACTGTTGAAATGCAATTAAAAGCATTAAAACAAAAATTAACATATGTAGAAATTCCAATGAAATATAGAAATAGAATTGGTATTTCTAAAGTTTCAGGAACCGTAAAAGGAACTATATTTGCTGGCATAAAAATATTAGGTTGGATTTTCAAATACAGTTTTAAAAAATGATACTTGAATATATAATTATTGCTATTTACACTATATCAATTTTGTTGATATTTATGTATTCGTTAGCACAACTAAATTTGCTAATCAATTATTTAGGAGCAAAGAAAAATAAAGAAGTTTGTGAAACTTTTAATTTAGAAAACACTGAAGAAACTCCTTTTGTAACCATACAATTACCTGTTTATAACGAATTGTATGTAATGGAAAGGCTACTTAAAAACATTGCAAAAATTGATTATCCAAGAGAAAAATTAGAAATTCAGGTGTTGGATGATTCTACAGATGAATCTGTACAAATTACTGCCCAATTAGTTGCAGAGTTAGATAAAACAGGTTTAGACATCAAACACATTCGAAGAGAAAATAGAGAAGGCTTTAAAGCGGGTGCATTAAAAGAAGGTTTAAAAATTGCAAAAGGCGAATTTATTGCCATTTTTGATGCTGATTTTTTACCACAAACAGATTGGCTCTATCAAACTATCCCTTATTTTAAGAATAAAAAAATTGGCGTAGTTCAAACACGTTGGGGACACATCAATAGAAATTATTCTACTCTTACCAGAATACAAGCATTTATGTTAGATGCACATTTTACTTTAGAACAAACTGGTAGAAATAGTAAAGGCCATTTCATTAACTTTAACGGTACAGCTGGTGTTTGGCGTAAAGAATGCATTTTAGATGCAGGAAATTGGCAAGGAGACACTCTTACTGAAGATATTGATTTAAGTTACCGAGCACAACTTAAAAAATGGGAGTTTAAATATTTAGAAAATGTAGAAACTCCTGCAGAATTACCTGTAATTATTAGTGCCGCAAGGTCACAACAATTTCGTTGGAATAAAGGTGGTGCAGAGAATTTTCAAAAGATGATGGGCAAAATAATAAGAAACAAAAATGTTTCTTTAAAAACCAAGATACATGGATTGTTACATTTATTAAACAGCTCTATGTTTACTTGCATCTTTTTAGTAGCAGTTTTAAGCATACCAATGCTCTATATAAAGAATGAATATGCGCATTTAAAATCTTACTTTTTAGTAATGAGTTTCTTTGTTATTAGCTCTATAATTTTCTTTATTTGCTATTGGTTTATGTACAGAAATATTTATGGGAGAGGTGTTAAAAATTTCTTTAAATATATTGGAGCCTTTCTTACTTTTTTCTCTGTAGCAATGGGCTTTTCTTTACACAATACAATTGCAGTTTTAGAAGGACATTTTGGTAAAAAAAGTGAATTTGTAAGAACACCAAAATTTAATATTACCGGATTAAAAGGTAATTGGAAAA
>CAKZLT010000384.1 GCA_937127195.1 uncultured Saprospiraceae bacterium | reverse complement strand
AAATGGGCCGTGTGAAACAGATTTGCCAAATCTTTAAGATTTCGTAAATCTAATATGCGACAATTTGTTATGCACCTGTTTAATGAGTAAAGTGTAAAAACGAATACACTCAGCATTTGAAATGCTTGTCACGATAAAGTACAAGGATTGCTTTTGAAAAGTTCCTTGATGACAGAAAAAAAATTGATTTATTGTTCTTTTTCTTTCAAAGTAGCGTGTTTTTTTTAGTTTTGGAAAAAAGAAAATAAAAGTATGGGATTGAAGGCATTTTTTAACAAAACAGCAATAGAAGCGGGGTGTGATGAAGCAGGAAGAGGTTGTTTGGCGGGACCTGTGGTTGCTGCTGCGGTTATTTTACCCAAGGATTTTTATCATCCTTTATTAAATGATTCAAAGCAAATTTCTGAAAAAAAAAGAAACCTGTTGCGACCAATAATTGAAAAAGAAGCGATTGCTTATGCCGTTGCCGAAATCAGTCCAGCTAAAATTGATGAGATTAATATTTTGAAAGCATCATTTTTGGCAATGCATCAAGCAGTTGACCAACTGTCTGTTACTCCCGAATTGTTACTCATTGATGGCAACCGATTTACACCATACTTAGGTATTTCACATGAATGTATTGTCAAAGGCGATAGTAAATTTGCTTCGATTGCTGCTGCATCTGTGCTGGCAAAAACTTACCGAGATGAATTGATGGAAAAGCTGGATAAAAAATGTCCAGAATATGGCTGGGCTCAAAATAAAGGTTATCCAACCAAAAGCCATCGTGCAGCTATTCAACAATTTAAGGCAACTAAATACCATAGATTGTCGTTCAAATTATTGGCTACGGATGTAAAGGACTAATTTTTTATAAAAAAACTAAAAAAACGTAACCAATCACCGAAAGCAGTTGCTTCGTCGAAATAGTAGTTAATAAATTGATAAAAAACGAAATGTATATAAAGGAGACAATTATTTTTACGTTTCAAATATTAAGGATACTTTAAAATTATCTAGAAAGACTTTGTGATTTTATTTTTTTAATAAATCAAATGATGTTTCTTTTTTAGAATCATCGCGTCAATATTTATTATAAAAAATAAAAAAGTGTTCAAACCAGTTTTTATCAGATAATGGCGTATTGTTTTCTATAAAAAGGAGTATAACAAATATTATATAACAAATGAGAATACACAAAATAAACATTCAGGCTTTTTCATGGCTATTCATGACTTGCCTTTTGCCTTCACTCGTTTCGGGGCAGACAATTAAACTTAATAATGGCTCTTTTGAGGCAGCAGTACCTACACATAGTACAACACCTTACGGTTGGCATAATTGCGGAGATCCTGCTGAAAGCCCGCCAGATATTCAGCCAGGACATTTTGAAGTGACTAAAAAGCCAGTACAAGGAAATACTTATATAGGATTGGTTACTCGTGATAATGATACCAATGAAGGTATTTCTCAACGATTGTCTAAGCCTTTGGTGGCTGGCGAATGCTATAATTTTAGTATTAGTTTGGCGAAAGCTGAACGATATGTGAGCTTAAGTAAGAGGACTATGGAGAACGAAAACTTCAAAGAACCTATTATCTTGAGAATATATGGTGGGAATACGCATTGCTCTAAAATTGAATTATTACATGAAACTAAGCCAATAACAAATGTGAAATGGAAAAAATTTGATTTTAAATTAAATCCTACAAAAGGTAATCATAATTATATTTTTTTAGAAGCATATTATAAAAAAGGGGCATTCTTTCCTTATAACGGAAATTTGTTGTTAGATAATGCATCTAATATTGTTAATTGTGATAAGCCAGAAGAAGTTTTAGCAAACTTAAATGTTAAAGTCATAGATAAGAAAACAGGTCGTTCTTTGAAAGGTGCTAAAGTTAAAGTGATAAATAGAAGAACAAAGAAAGTATTATCTAAAGAAAGTGTTGGAGCAAGTAAATATGCTTGGGCAGATTTGGATAAAGAGATGGATTTTAGAATAGAAGGAACAAAAGCAGGTTATAAGAAAACGACGAAGCTTTTTAATACAAAAGCATTGGCGAAGACTAAGAATTATAAATTTACAATTGCTTTGGAGCGAGAAGAAGTCGTTGACCCGATTGCGATTGCAGAACCAGAGGTCAAAAAAGAAGAAGTTCTTAAGGTAGAGAAGTTTGATAGAAAGAAAATTGCTGTCGGAACGGTTCTGAGAACGGAAGAAATTCAATTTAAGGCAGACAAATATGAATTATTACCTTCTTCGGACAATGTTTTGAAAAATCTAGCAAGTCTTTTGAAGTCTAATCCAGATATTAAAATTGAGCTTGGAGGACACACAAATAACATTCCTGATAGTAAATATTGTGATTGGTTATCGGAAGAAAGAGCAAAAGCTGTGGTTGATTATTTGACTAAAAGGGGGATTGCCGCCAATAGATTAACTTATAAAGGTTACGGAAAAAGAGAGCCAATTACAACTAATAAAACAAAGGATGGAAGAAGAAAAAATCAACGAGTTGATATTAAAATCATAAGTTTTGATAACTAATTGATAATAAGTAGCTGAGTCTAAATATTGTAGCCACAACTACTTATAAGTTTTTTATACTATCCGTTTTTTTAGGAAGGTCATTGTCATATTTCATTTGATAATGACCTTTTTTATTTGTTTACTACTCCTTCGCTATTTATTATTTATAGTTTTGAATGTAAATGAATAAGATTAAAAACTAATTATTTAATCTCAAGTATTAACAAAATGAATACATTTTCACGTAGAGAAGCCATTCGTTCTATTTCATTAGGAGCAGCAGGTTGGTTATTATCACCACAAATTTTTAAAGGAACAGGTCAAAATAACTATTCGCAAGTTTATAGTTATAATATGCCACAAGCTGCAATGGATGCAGCAGAAGCACTTGCATCAGGTCGTATTGCTGTTTTTACATTTACGGCAGCAGATGGTTGGCTAGTTGTGTCAAATAATGGAGAAGTTCGTTCTAATAAAATATCAACCAGTTGCATTAAAAAAATTAAAGAATTTATTGCTGCGGGACATATTATCAAGAGCGTCGCGTTTCCACCTAAAGGAAGCAATAGTTATGTAATTATTACAGATAAAGACCATTATGCTAACGAAGTAGATGGCAAATTGATAGCAAAACTTAAAGAATTAAAAGCTAAAGGAACAAAGGTAAAACATATTGCTTTTAGACCCAAAAGAGGTAATGACCGTTGGATTATTATTACTGAAAATGGTTTTTCTGCTCAAAATATTCCAGATGAATGTTATCAAATCTTGAAAAATTTGCAAGAAAGCCCAAAGCCTGATGGTCAACCAATTCGGAAAATAAATAGTGTAAGTTTTGCAAATACAGGCGGCTGGGTTGTTAATGCAGGTGATTATTTTTTTAGTAGAAATATCCCGAGTGGTTGTCTCAAAAAGATGAACAACTTGAAGGGACAATCCTTACAGTCAGATGAAATAGTATTTTCTAAAACGGGCTGGAGCGTGATTTCTCATCAGTCAATTACTGATGCACAGATTGACGAAATCAGAACATTTGAAAAGGGAGTCAGAGGTGGCGGATTATGGAATCGGATGAAAATATCTAAAGTTCCAGGAGTGAGTGTGGCTGTGATTATAGACAATAAATTGGCTTGGTCGTGTGGTTATGGTTATCTCAAAACGGGTGGCGTTGATGCAACACATTCCGATAGCTTGTATCAAGCAGGCTCATTGAGTCAGTTGGTTTCTACAATTGGAGCATTGAGATTGGCGAGGTTGGGCAAGATTGGTTTGGAAGAAGATTTGCGAGACGAAAAACTAGGTTTGGATATTCCGATAAAAGAAGGATTTGAAATAATTGAAGGTCAAGAACCTACCTTGGCAATGCTTTTGGCGAATCGCTCAGGCTATGGTATAAAAGGATTGAAAGGGTATTCGGGAGGGCGAACTTTGCCGAATTTGGATAATATTTTAAATGGTACTGGCGGTGCAAATACTAGCAAAGTCGCCATTGAATTTCCTCCAAATACTCGCTATGAACCATCAGCAGGAGGTTTTATTATGCTAGATAAAATCATTCAGAAAGTAACCGAAAAACCAGCATCGGAATGGTTAGGAGAGAATGTGCTTGCTCCTCTAAAAATGGAAGATAGCTCCTTTGATATAAAAGTAAATAAGGCTTTTTCTGATGAAAATAATGTTGCCGCAGGGCATAATCCAAATGGAAAAATGCTTTCTGGAGAACGATATGACTATCCCGAAACGTCAGCTTATGGTCTTTATACAAATGTAAAAGATATGGCAAATATCATCGCAATGATTAATCAAGGTGGTAGCTTTAATGGGCAATCTTTTATTACAACGGATTTGATTGAGGCATTGCTAACGCCTGTCAATGAACTCGAAAAGACAACTAGGGGACTTGGGGTAATGGTGACAAACTTTGAGGAAATCAATGAAACAGGCTCTAATTTTCGATATACAAGTAGTGGGCAGTGCGCTGGTTTTAGGAGTTTGATATTTGGCTACCCTGTACAAGGAACAGGCGTAGTTGTAATGACGAACGGAAATGCCAAAGATGGTCCACGTTTTTGTTATGATGTGGCAAAGTCTGTAATAAAAGCTTATGGTTGGGAATAGTGAAAATGATTGAAAATTGTGTTAATTTTGAATGATTAATTCATGTTACGCAAAAATACTTTTGCGTAACATCAGTGATTAACACAGTTCTTTTTAGGATAATAACTGTTCATAAAAAATAAATCATTGGAAAAGAAGAAGGTAAAGAACACCACTCGAATTACTCAATTTGATAAAAATTGGATTTTGTATGAAGACAAGGATATTATTATAGTAAATAAACCAGGGACTGTTCCGATACAAAAGGATAGTTCAAAGGATTTATCTTTATTTGAGTTGGTTCATCAATATTGTGGTGGCGACCTTCAATTGATACATCGATTGGATAGACCCGTAAGCGGTGCCGTAGTTTTTGCAAAGCATTTGAAAGCGGCAATTCCATTATTTTTGCAATTTGAGCAACGTTCAGTTCAAAAAATGTACTTCGCAATTGTTCATAATAAGCCACTTTTATCTAAAGGGACGTTATTACATTATTTAGAAAAAAGCTCTAAATATAATCGTTCGGTTGCTCATCTGGAAGAACGCCCAAATACTAAAAAGGCGATATTAGAATATGAAATTATTGGCGAAAATGAGAATTTTCATTTATTGAAAGTGACTTTGCATACAGGAAGGCATCACCAAATTAGGGTTCAACTAGATGCGATTGATTGTTCGATTAGAGGCGATGCAAAATATGGTTTTCGTAGAGCCAATAAAGACCGTTCAATCAACTTACATTCAAGATTTTTGAGAATCGCACACCCAATTACGAAAAAGGAAATTAGCGTTGTTGCACCATTTCCAACTGCTCCAATTTGGACTTCATTCAAACCTTATAAAGAAAGTTAACGGGTTTCCAGTTGCGAGTTGACTACGGCTATTAGTTACAAAACAGCGGTAGCCAACTCGCAACTCGTAACCCACATCATTCAACGACTTCAAACTCCACTCGTCTATTCACTTGTCGCCCTTTTTCGGTTTTATTTGTTTCGATGGGTTTATATTTTCCATAACCTTTAAAATCTAATCGACTACTTTTGATACCCTTATTGACCAGCCACGCATATACCGCCAATGCCCTTGATTCGGACAAAAACATATTATATTCATTATTACCACGGTTATCAGTATGCCCGTTGATAATGATTTTTAAAGTTGGAAATTCTACTAGCAAATCATACAATTTTACTAGTTCTGGTTCAGAATCAGGCTTTAAAGTCGATTTGTCAAAATCAAAATAAACGTTTTTCAAAATAATAATATCACCTGTTTCAGGTCGTTTAGCTTCATTTTCTCTTATCTGAATAGTTTCCAATTCGAGATAATTACTATCATTAATAGCAACAGGTTCTCCATCATTGATACAAGAACAAGTGCCATCAGACTTGCGCAAACCAATACAAACAGCATCTAAATAATAGTAAGAATCATAAAAATCATACTCCGCCGTATTTGAATCTTGAACATTCAAAGTATCTGTTTCGATATTATTTTGGTAATTTCCAATCATAAAAAAGGTTTCACCACCTTTGGCTTCATAATCTATCGAAAGCTGCATCCAATCTTTTTTACTAGTCAAAAATGAACTATCCTCATTATACATCGGCAAATAATCAACATCTGTAATAACAGTGAATTGCTTTTTTTTATAAATAGAATCCAAAAACGCTACACCAATCGACCGAACAGCAACACCAGCAGTATCCGCCAAACTAACCCAAAAATTGATATGATAAGTTTCGCCAGCAACCAAAGGTGCTTTCAATTGATTCAACATATATTCTCGGTAATCTTCATTATAAAAAGTATATAAACCAGCGTAAGCAATACCGTCAACGGGCTTTTGATGTCCAAAGAAATTGGTTGGCGTTTTGACGATAGGAGAGTAGTGTTTGAGTTCACAATCAGAGTAATAATCGGTTGTTCCCTTGGTCGGAGCAATCCAATCTTGCACACAAAAAAACATACTATACACCGAAGGGCAGCAAGTACTTTCTTCAAAGTTACCGTTAGAAACGACATTTTGAGCGTTTCCGAGTATATTTATTGTTAAAAAAGAAAGTATAAAAAATGCTTTTTTCATAGAAAAAGGTTATTCTATTAATTCAAAATATTTTGGATTGTAGTACAATTTTTAATAAAAACGTTTTCAAAGTAAAAAATATTGAACCTAAAGAATAGGAAATAAAATCTACTTATTTTAAACATCAGAAGAACCCAATTAGTTACCAATAATTCTTTGGAACTTCACTTCAAATTGTTAAATGTTTTTCTTTTTTCATAAAAAAATTGCTTCGTTTTTTAAATAATTCTCACTTTCTTTTTCTTAAGAACTCAACATAAAATTTCTATCTTTGCATCTATGAATTTATCATCTAAATATTTGGAAGATGCCGTTAATGCATTGGCATCTTTACCTGGAATTGGAAAGAAAACTGCGCTTCGTTTAGCTTTGCACCTTCTGAATCAACCAGAAGAAAAAGTCGGTGAATTTGCGTCATCAGTGACTCAAATGCGGAAGAATATACAATTCTGTAAAACCTGTCATAACATCTCAGATTCTGATAAATGTCTAATCTGTGAAAGTAATCGACGTGATAAATCGACTATTTGTGTCGTAGAAGGTATTCGGGATGTAATGGCAATCGAAGACACTTCTCATTATCGCGGTTTATATCACGTTTTGGGCGGTATTATTTCGCCAATTGAAGGCATCGGCCCAAATGATTTGAACATTGCGAGCCTATTAGAAAGAGCAGCAGCAGACAATATCAAAGAAGTGATTATGGCATTGAGCCCAACAATTGAAGGTGATACTACCATTTTTTATATTTCAAAATTATTACAAAAATACAACGTCAAAGTAACTACAATTGCTAGAGGAGTGGCATTTGGCGGTGGATTACAATATGCTGACGAAGTAATTCTATGATGCTTAATCGCAAGCAGAATCATTTATAATAAATGATGAATGCTTAATACAGAATTATGAATGGCATAGCGTGAAGAAAGCATTAAAAAAACTCTGCGCACTCTGCTTCTCCCAAACCTCTGTGAGAAACAAACGCATCAAAAGCAAAAAAAATCTGCGCCTCTAAACCTCTGCGTGCAATAAAATCGATTAGAAGTGAAAATCAAACAGGCATTTTATCCTTTATTTAATATAGCGGCATCACCATTTTCGTTATCTTTTTTAATCAAAAAGACTGAACAACCGCTATTGTTGCCCGTTTATCACACCGTTAGCGACACGTTTTTGCCACACGTCCAACATTTATATCCTGTAAAAAATAGTATTCAGTTTGAAAAAGATGTTGATTTTTTATTGAAAAATTTCCAACCAATTTCAGTTGAAGAAATCGAAGCACACGTCAAAGGAGAAAAACGAATTACCAAACCATCTTTTCATTTGTCTTTCGATGATGGAATGCGCGATTGCATCGAAGTCATTGCACCGATTTTATTAAAAAAAGGAATTTCAGCTACTTTCTTTATTAATCCAGCTTTCGTAGATAATCAGAGTTTATTTTATCGCCATCAAATCAGTTTACTTATACATCAAATCAAAAGTAATCAAGTAGCAGAGAGTCAAATTCAAGCCGTTAAAATGCTTTTAGAAGAAGCTAATTTGTATGAAAAAAATATTATTCAATCGCTTTACAACTTAAAATACGAAGACCAAAGTTTAATTCGCTTAATTGCTTCTTGTTTGGAAATAAATTTTAAAGATTTTTTAAAAAAAGAGCGCCCATATATGACGCTCACCGAAATTCAAGAACTCAAAAAAGACGGCTTTCATATTGGAGGACATAGTGTCAATCATCCAAAATATCAAGAAATTGACTTAAATGAACAGCTTTCACAAACACGCGGAAGCCTTGAATTTGTACAGAAAAATGTGCCATCTCAATCACGGTCTTTTGCTTTTCCATATTCGAGTGATGGCATTTCTAGAGCATTTTTTGATACCTTAGCCACCGAAATGGATGTATCTTATGGAACAAGTAGTTTAAAATTGGATACTATTTCAACGCATCTGCACCGTTTTCCGATGGAAGGCACACCTTTTTCACCAAAAACAATGATAAAAGGAGAATATTTCTTTTTTTTACTACAGACATTACTCGGAAAAAATACGGTTAAGCGGTAGAGTGGAAGCGGGAAGTGAGACCGCCCTACGGGCTG
>CAKZLT010000383.1 GCA_937127195.1 uncultured Saprospiraceae bacterium | reverse complement strand
TAGAGATAAAATAGTCGTCATCGGTGGTGGTCCTAACCGTATCGGTCAAGGTATTGAATTCGATTATTGTTGTGTTCACGCCGCTTTGGCAATGAGAGAAGATGGTTACGAAACCATCATGATTAATTGTAATCCAGAAACCGTTTCTACTGATTTTGACATGGCAGATAAGTTATACTTTGAGCCAGTGAATTGGGAACACATTGAGGAAATCTTACACCTTGAAAAACCTGATGGAGTAATCGTTCAGCTTGGCGGTCAAACGGCATTGAAATTAGCAGAGCGTTTTACAAAAGAAGGAATCAAAATCATTGGAACGAGCTACGAAGCCTTAGACATGGCGGAAGATAGAGAGCGTTTTTCTGATTTGTTGAAAGAGTTGGATATTCCTTATCCAAAATATGGTGCAGCAGATGACGCGGATGATGCTTTAGATATTGCACAGAAAGTAGGTTATCCTGTTTTGGTTCGCCCTTCTTATGTACTTGGAGGTCAGCGCATGAAAATTGTAATTAATGACGAAGAGTTAGAAAGAACAGTTTTGGATATTCATAAGCACATGCCAGATAATCACATCTTGATCGACCAGTTCTTAGAAAGAGCTAGTGAAGCGGAGATTGATGCAATCTGTGATGGAGATGACGTTCATGTGATGGGGATCATGGAACACATTGAGCCTGCTGGTATTCATTCAGGAGATAGTTCGGCAGTATTGCCTCCTTATAGTTTGTCGCAAAAGGTGATTGATGATATGGTAGAATATACCAAAAAAATCGCTTTAGCAATGGATGTAAAAGGATTGATCAACATTCAGTTTGCTATCAAAGGGGAAAATGTTTACGTTATTGAAGCGAATCCTCGTGCTTCTCGTACAACTCCATTTATCGCAAAGGCTTATGGTGTTCCTTATTTGAACATTGCTACAAAAGTGATGATGGAAACACACAAATTGAAGGACTTCGAGATGATAAACAAAATGGATGGATACGCGATTAAAGTTCCTGTATTCTCATTTAATAAGTTCCCGAACGTTGACAAACAACTAGGGCCTGAGATGAAATCAACTGGTGAAGAAATTCGATTTATTAAGGATTTGAGTGACCCATTCTTTAGAGATTTATCAAAGAATCGTTCTCGTTATTTGACTCAATAGTGGTCTTTTAGGCTAGTTTTTTTTGAAGGTGTAGTTAAGCTGTCGAAGGCTTGACTACACTTTTTTTATTTTTTCATAAAAAAAACGAATTAATCGGGTAACATTTTGATAAGTAAAGGGATTAATAGATATAACCAATAAAAATATTGGTTATATCATGCTTACAATTACAATTAGTCAAAATTCTACTCTCCCCTTGTGTAGAATAAAAGAACAGTGATTATTTTTTCCTTTTTCCTTCCTTTATTGGGAGGAAAAGGAAGTCTTTCCTTAAATAAAAATAGTTAAGTAGCCAGTCAAGTTAGGGAGTAGTTTTTTTTAAAAAAGGCACTATAATCACCGAAATCATCACACCAGAAATGCCAGTCACAATCACACTTCCATAATTATAAATGCTCAATCCTAGCCAAAACCTAATGCCCAAAACCATAATAGTTAATGTAATAATACTAAGCCAATATTTTAAATTAGGTGGCTGAGTAAATTTTGTTATTTCAGGTATTTTAAAAAAATAAAAAAGCAAATAACAGCCACCAATCAAAGTACTCGAATGTTGAAGTATCTTATAAATAGGAATTTCATAAGCTGTGACAGTTCTTTTCAAATCTAAGAGCTGAACAAAATATACATCTCGATGCGTAAAAGCATCCCAAAAGATATGTGAATACGCACCAATGATGATAGAAATAACCACAATTATCCAATGTTTTTTAAAATAATCAATCCAATCTAACTCCTTTAACAGGAACAATTTTCGTTGCCATCCTTCAGGTAAATTTTCTATTAAATCCTTTTTTACGATTAAATGAAATATAAAAGTGAGCAATATTCCCAAAGGCAAATTAAAGCTAAATGTTCCCCAAATTGTATGGCTATATTCACTATAAGGTGTCATTCTGATAAAATACTCAAAGTCAGGCACTAAAGAACCAACTATCAAACCAGTCATAGAGAACCATTTTGGAAATGCTTTTTGTAACGGCAGAATGATAGCGGGATGTGTAAATGTAAATGGCATCGGTTTGTTTTTTATAAAAATAACAGAAAATCAAATAAAAATCAATTGCTCTGTGTAATCATAAAAGATAAATAAAATACATTTTGTAATTATTTTGTGTATAAAAATTTAGATAATTCAAAAAAACTGTTTTAAATTAGCATCGTTTTTAAGAAACAACTTTTAAAGGTAAATTTCTCAATAAAATCTTAATTAGATGAATTGGACAATCGAGCAAGTTACTTCTTTTGCACCAGATGAAGGCACTGTCAAACGAGGTAAAAGCACTGCCAAACTCAACAAATGGCAAGTACTTCACCAAAACGACCGTGCAATTTGGGGCGAATGTAAAGGCAGCGGTTCGAAACCCTATCAAACAGGTGTTGACTTGAATGGTCCTGCTTTTAAGTGTTCTTGTCCAGTTCGTAAGCCACCTTGCAAGCATGTTATTGCATTGATGTTACTACGTGTTTCTTCTGAAAATGCCTTTACAAATGAAGTTCCTGCAACATGGATGAACGAATGGCTCGTTAAACGAGATGAACGAAAAGTAAAGCCTCAAGTCGTCGCTGAACCAGAAGAAGATGCAGAAGCGAAAGCAGAAGCTAAAAAAGCGGCTTTTTTGAAGCGCGTTGAAGAAATGAAAACAGGTTTGGTTGAATTTGAAATTTGGCTTAAAGACCTAATTCGTCAAGGTATTGCCTCCATAGAAAAGGAATCTTACACTTTTTGGGAAGATGCTGCTGCCCGATTGGTGGATGCAAAAGCCAAATCGGCATCTAATTTTATCAAAGAAATTCCCTTATTGATTAACTTAACACCCGACTGGTACGAAACCGTTTTGGCGCGACTTTCTGACCTTTATATCATCACACAAGCCATTCAAAACATAGAAAAATTGCCCGAACCGCTTCAATATGACGTATTGACGGTAGCAGGTTATACTATTAAAAAAGCAGATTTACTAGAGCAAGATGGTATCAAAGACGAATGGCAAATTCTCGGCTCAAAGAAAAGCGCAGGCATTGACCCAAATCTTGAATACCGAAAAGTATGGTTAAAAGGAACAGAAACAAATCGTTATGCTTTGCTATTAGATTATAGTTTTCAGGGGCAAGGTTACACTGAACACTACGCGGTTGGTACTTACTTTCAAGGTGAAATGGTTTATTTTCCAAGCAATTATCCGCAACGCGCCCGAGTGAAGCATCGCATTCCAGAAACAGGATATTTAACAGAATTTGACGGAGACTCCAATTTTAAATCTTTCCTCAAATCCTATTCATTAGCCATCGCTTCTAACCCGTGGTTGATGGATGTTCCTTGTATGATTAATGAAGTTGTTCCGATAATGCGCGAAGAAAAATTGTTTTTATTAGATAAAAATAATGACCTCATTCCTGTTCAAAATACGGATTTGACGGGCTGGAAATTATTAGCATTAAGCGGTGGAACACCTGTTTCTATATTCGGAGAATGGACAGGAAACGAGTTAATTCCATTGAGTGCGTGGTTGAATGAGAGATTTGTGGTTATTAATTAATAATTAGTAATTAACAATTAATAATTATCCGTTATAGCGTTCTTTTATAATTAGAATTTGTTTTCCGATTATATCTATTTTTTAATACAAACTTTATGAGAACCACAAATGAAAGAAAATAATGTTATTGCGAAAAAAAGTTATCAATTTGCGATTAGAATGGTTAAACTATCTAAGTACCTTCAAACAGAGCAAAGAGAATTTATTTTATCAAAACAAATTTTAAGAAGTGGAACATCTATCGGTGCAAATATAGAAGAAGGTTTAGGTGGGCAATCAAGAAAAAATTTTATAGCTAAATTCTATATTTCTTATAAGGAAGCACGAGAAACTCATTATTGGTTAAGGCTTTTAAGAGATACGGGTAGTTTAGATGAAAAATTAGCAAGTTCTCTATTAATAGACTGTGAGGAAATACTGAAACTATTGACCTCTATTTTAAAAACAACGAAGAATAATTAATAATTAGTAATTAACAATTAATAATTTCCTTTCTAGTGTGAATGTTTTTGTAAAAAACAAAGAATCGAAATGTTATTATATGATTGTTGATTATAAAAATAAAGCTGTTTCACGTTATAACAGCAATTATTAATTATTAATTGATAATTATTAATTAATATGGTTTGGAAAGATATTGTAAAGCTTGCTTTAGTTGGTACAGAACGTGGACAATTACAAAATTCTACTCAGCAAGAGTTAGAGATTTTGGGTATTGATACCAACACCGACTCCGCCGAAATCATCCTAAAAGCCAGCGCGTTACTTTCCAAAATGAAGCGTGCAGGTTATCAACCTATTCGCAATACAACAATTGTAGAACCTCCTGCACCACCCGAAACACAAGATTTGTGTAATAAAAAATCCGTTCAACATTTATTACTTATTCTGGGAGGAAGTTACAAAGATGCTTTGCCCGAGTTTTTAGAAACACTAGGAAGAATTGGAAAAAGATTACCAGAAGAAGTCTTACCTGATGTATTAGAAATGGGTAAAAAGAAACCCAAACAATGGACTCTGCTACGTAAAATCATTGGAACAAGAGGGGAGTGGCTCGTTAGCCAAAACCCAAATTGGCAATATATTATATTAAATACAGAAGCAGAAAATTGGGAAACAGCAACAAAAACGGAGCGTTTGGCATTATTGAGACATTGGAGAAGTGTCGAACCTCAGCAAGCACTCGAAATGCTGGAAGCTACTTGGAAATATGAAAACATTAATGACAAATTAGATTTTTTGAAAATTTTGAAAATCAAATTATCGATATCGGATGAAGCATTTTTAGAAAAATCATTGGATGCCAAAAGAAAAGAAGAAAGAAAATTAGCAGCTAAATTATTATCAAAAATTCCCGAATCTCAATTGATACAAAGAATGTATCAACGAATTGCTCCGCTTTTGACTATTCAAAAAAAGCAATTACATATTCAATTACCCAACGAAATAAATGAAGAAGCGCAACGAGACGGAATCGACATTCGGACGCAATGGATACGTGGCGGCGTAAAAGCGAGTCGATTAGGTCAGATGTTGGCGGTTATTCCACCTCAAATGTTGGAAACACACTTTGGTAGAGCACCCAAAAAAATTCTTGAACTCTATTGGAAAAGTGATTGGCGAGAACTGCTTTTTCAGTCGATTTTGGAGTCAACAGCAATTCATAATAATCAATTTTGGACAGATGCAATTTTTACGTTTTGGCACGAAAAAGCACAAAAAGAGGATTTGAGTAATTTTATAAACCTAACGCCTTTATTAGAAAATATATCAGAAAATCTTTTTAATAAAATAGGAATGATGGGATTGGCTAATACGCGTACTTTATTAGATGAAAGTCATCCTGTTATTCAATTACTTAAATTGAGTCCGCACAAATGGGAACCTCAATTGACGAAAGTATTCATTTTGGGGCTTCAAAGTTGGATGTCAAACGCGACAGCTTATTGGTCAGGTTGGCATTATAAAGCCATTCTCAAAAAAGCAGCTTACAATTCTGACCCAAAATTAGTCAGTCAATTAGATTTGAATTGGCCTAGAAATCAACGAATTTGGGGATTTTGGGAGAAGGAAGTAGAGGAATTTTTGAGCGTTTTACATTTTAGAAAAGAGATGCTAGAGACATTGCAAAAGTAGAGACGTTGCACTGCAACGTCTATCAGTAATAAAAAACAAAAGAATAAAACCATGAATAATAAACAACAACAAATACTAAGACCACACGCAGAAGACGCATTCGCAGCCGAATTAGCCGAATTGGCAAAAGTGGATACCAAACCACGCCCAACCAATTGGAATATGTCACCGTGGGCAGTAGTGACTTATTTGTTAGGTGGAAAACTTGAAAATGGTTTTGAGATAGAACAAAAATACTTTGGAAGTCGTCGATTGATGGAAGTGGCAGTAGCGACTTTGGCAACTGACCGCGCTTTACTATTGATAGGAATTCCAGGAACAGGAAAAACTTGGGTAGCGGAACATTTAGCGGCTGCCATTTCTGGAAATTCTAAATTATTGGTACAAGGAACGGCAGGAATGAGTGAAGATTCAATGCGTTATTCATGGAATTATGCAAAGTTACTAGCCGAAGGACCAACTGAGAGCGCAATGGTTGCAAGCCCAATTATGAACGCCATGCAAACAGGTAAAATCGCCCGTATCGAAGAATTGACACGTATTCCTTCGGATGTTCAAGATACATTAATCACTTTGCTTTCTGAGAAAATGTTACCCGTTCCAGAACTGAATCAAGAAGTACAAGCACAACGAGGATTTAATGTAATTGCTACCGCAAATGACCGAGATAAAGGTGTCAATGATTTGTCAAGTGCCTTGCGTCGTCGTTTTAATACGGTCGTTTTGCCATTGCCAGCGACACTAGAAGAGGAAGTTAAAATAGTAAAAACACGCGTTGATAAAATCGGAAAAACATTAGAATTACCAGCAGAACAAGCTCCAATTCAAGAAATTCAACGTTTAGTGACCATCTTTCGAGAGCTGCGTGACGGTAAGACTATTGATGGACGCTCGAAGGTCAAACAGCCGAGTAGCACCTTGAGCACCGCCGAAGCAATTTCCGTTATTAATAGTGGTCAAGCACTAGCAGCACACTTTGGTGAAGGCTTATTGAACGCATCTGATTTGGCGGCAGGAATTACAGGCGCAATCGTAAAAGACCCCGTTCAAGATGGAATTATTTGGAAAGAATATCTTGAAACCGTAGTCAAAGAGCGAGATGGCTGGAAAGATTTATATCGCGCTTGTCGTGAAATGATGTAGTTTTTTTGGTTGTGAGTTACGAGTTGTCGGAAGCGAGTTGGCTTCCGCTGTTTTTTTGCTCCCGCTATTGGTAGCGAGTTTTATTTTTTTAAAAGTAAAAACTGCTTAAAACTATCAAAAGTGTCTCTTTTCTCTAAGCGCGTAGCGCGTTCTCTTTTCTCTTTTCTAAAAAAGAAACAATGTATAAAGTATTTGGAATAAGACATCACGGGCCAGGTTCTGCCAAGAGTTTAATCAAAGCGTTTAAAGCTTTTGAGCCTGATATTGTATTGATTGAAGGGCCACCCGATGCCGATAATATGATAAAACACGTCGCGAATTCGGGTTTGAAGCCGCCAGTAGCTTTATTGACTTACAATCCAAAAGAGTTACATCAAGCGTCTTATTTTCCTTTTGCGGAGTTTTCTCCAGAGTGGCAAGCCATGAAATATGCGTTAAAATCGGAAATTGAGGTGCGATTCATGGATTTGCCAAGTGCTTATAATTTTGCGTTAGACCAAGCCGAAAATGATGAAGTACAGCAGCAAGAGTTATTTTTAGAAGAAAAAACACCAACAACACCCGAAGCCGAACAGCAGCTTTTGGCGGCGCGTGACCCGTTGGCGTACATCGCCCGAATGGCAGGTTACGAAGATAGCGAACGCTGGTGGGAAGTGCATTTGGAGAGTCAAGACAATCCGATTGAGATTTTTGATACGATTATCGACTTGATGGCATCGGTACGCGAAAGCCTCAAAATTCCTGAGCGTAAGCGCGAAATGATGCGTGAAGCGTTCATGAGAAAAACTATCCGAAAAGCCATTTCTCAGAAGTTTCAGCGAATAGCTGTCGTTTGTGGGGCGTATCATTCGCCGATGTTGATTGATTTAAAAAAGCATCCGACGAAAACGGATAACGCGATTTTGAGAGGTATTAAAAAAGTATCAACTAAAGCGACTTGGGTGCCGTGGACGTATGAACGAATTTCCAAATTGAGTGGCTATGGCGCAGGTGTTTTGTCGCCCGCTTGGTACAAATTATTGCATTCTAATAGAAAAGATGCAACTATTCGCTGGATGACGCAATTGGCAAAATTACTACGAAAAGAAGATTTAGACGCTTCTTCGGCTCATATTATCGAAGCGGTTCGGTTGGCTGATATGCTAGCAACGATGAGAAATTTGCCCGTTCCTGGGATTGATGAACTCAAAGAAGCGGCAGTTACGATATTTGGTGGCGGTAATGAAGCACCTATCGAATTGATAGAAACGAATTTGATTATTGGTAATCAAATGGGGAAAGTGCCTAGCGAAGTGCCTGTGATCCCTTTGCAGCAAGATTTAATCAAACGTATCAAATCGGTTCGTTTTGGGAAGTTATACGAGTCGGCTGAGGTGACTACGAAAGAGTTAGATATTAGAAAGGCAACGAATTTGGCGGCAAGTCACCTTTTACATCAGTTGAACTTGATTGGGTTGGATTGGGGTAAAAAGCAAGCAATTGGTAATAGAAAATTAGGAAGTTTTCATGAGCATTGGAAGTTACGCTGGAAAGTTGGATTTGCGATTAAGGTGATTGAAGCTGGAATGTGGGGAAATACCGTCGAAAATGCGGCAACAAATATTGTAAAAACGAAGGCAAGAGATGCCGAGACTTTACCTGATTTGACAGCTTTGGTAGAAGATACTTTGAATGCAAATCTATCTGAGGCGATTCCGTATTTGGTGAAGCGATTGCAAGATATTTCTGCTTTGACCAAAGATGTGGCGTATTTGATGGAAGCATGTTATGAAAACGAAATAAAACTTATCATTTTGGATCGCCCGAATCCGAACGGTTATTTGATAGATGGTCCCATTCTGGACATGAA
>CAKZLT010000382.1 GCA_937127195.1 uncultured Saprospiraceae bacterium | reverse complement strand
GATAGATGTATTGGTTTGTAACCCTGTAAATGAAGGCTTTGATACAACGATTTCAACTAATATTTATGGTCAAGATAGTGTGACTATTACTCATACAATAGACCTTGCGAGTGATACTACTTTTCAAACTAACTATGTTTGTTATACCCATCAAATAGGTGTTTATTGGTATAATTACACTAATCAAAATGGTTGTGATAGTATTGTAGAAGTGACTAATGTTTCGGGAGCGAATAATATTATTATTAATCAAACGACTTGTAAGGCAAGTAAAGAAGGAACGATAACAACTTATGCCCAGAATCAACTTGGATGTGATAGTGTTACTCAAATTATAACAAGCTTAGACTTATCTTCGATAGATACAACTTACCTTGCAACAACGACTTGTAACCCATTAGAGGTAGGTCAAACATCAACTTTATTGACTACTTGGCATGGTTGTGATAGTTTGGTTATTAATGTAAAAAGTTTACTTCCTCAGAGTTATTCGACTATTTATGATACAATTTGTAATGAAACATTAATTTTTAATGGTCAGAGTTTAACGACTTCAGGAGCTTATTCTCATGTTATTAATAATGGAGCTTACAATGGCTGTGATAGTACGGTAACTCTTCATTTATACGTTCATACAGAAATTTGCGGTAACGGATTAGATGATGACTGTGACGGTTTGGTGGATGAATTTGATACAGATTGTAGTTGTGATAATGATAACTTTTTTGGACAATGTTTTCCAGACTGTGAAGCAGATATTGAGACCGATTCTGTTGCTTTCAAAATAGCTTGGCAGAGTGAAGGAAACGTTCCAAATTACCAATCTCCATGGGTGGCAGATATTGATAATGATGGCGTGCCAGAGGTGATTATACAATCAACTAATTCTCATAAAGGTTCAAGCGACCGTTCTACAAAGGACATTTTAATTATAAATGGTCAAGATGGAACTACTGAATTGACAATTACAACACCTTATATGCCATGGGGTTCGGTAGGGCCGATTGCGATTGCTGATATTGATGGAGATGGATTCGGCGAAATTATTATCAGTACAACTGAATCTCATAATGCTGTTGCAGATCAAGGTTATTTAATTTGTTATGAACATGATGGTACTCTAAAATGGAAATCAAATACCCAAATAGGAGCAAATGCACCACGAAAGTTTGGTACTTCGGTGGGTATCGCCGACTTTAATGGTGATGGCATTTCAGAGGTTTATGTTTATAATGAAATATTCAATGCTCAAACTGGTGTTTTATTGGTTGAAGGCGGGAGTAACGGAATGGGGTTACATTCTAATTCTGCTTGGGGAGCTGCCGCGACTCAGCATGCTGCTGATTTGACTGATGACGCAGGTTTGGAACTGGCTTGTGGTAATACGGTTTATGAAATTACGATTACAAATACAGCAGGTACTTCAGGTAATTCAATGACTGCCATTAACTTGGGAGGAAACTACAATGACGGTTTTACTTCTATTTCAGATATAGATTTGGATGGAGAGTTGGATATTGTCGTTAGTGAATTTGGTTCGGCAGGTAATGCGCGGGTTTATGCTTGGAACCCTAGAAGTGCTACTTTGATAGCAACAACGGCTTTTTCAGATTTTACAACAACGGGATATAATTTTACAGGTCCAGCCTTTATTGGTGATATGGATGGTGATTGTCAACCCGAAATTGGTTTTACTAGAAGCAAGCGCGTTTATGCTTATGATTATGATGGAACGACAACGCTACAACAAAAATGGTCACTTACAACAAGTGATGTTTCTGGTTTGACAGGTATCACAATGTTTGACTTTAATAATGACGGGAAGCAAGAATTGGTTTATCGAGATGAAACTAATTTAAGAGTATTAGATGGAAGTGGCTCAACTGCGAGTAATCTTTTTTCATATTCTTGTACTTCGGGAACGGCACTCGAAATGCCAACTGTAGCAGATGTTGATGCAGATAATCAAGCTGAAATTTGTGTTACTTGTCAAACGATTGGCGGACAAAAAGGGGAAGTTGTTGTTTTTGAAACAGCAAATGAACCTTGGGCGTATGCTAGGTCAATTTGGAATCAATATGGTTATAATGCCACAAATATCAATGACGATATGACAATTCCGATTGAGCCTCAAAATACCGCGGCTGTTTATACAAATACTTGTGGTTGTAATGGCGAAAGCCGCCCGTTGAATAGTTATTTGGTTCAAGCAACTTCTTATGATGAAAATGGTTGCCCAATTTATTCAGTTGCCGATGTTGAAATGGTTGAATTTACCAATGATGGTTGTAGCAACGATATTTTAACTATTACTACAAAAATAACTAATCAAGGAAGTGTTCCATTTCCTGCGGGAGGAAGTATTTCTTTTTATTATAAAAATCCGACAACTAATAGCGCTGTTTTTATTAAAAAAGAGACAATAGATTCTATTATAAATAGAAATGATACAATTACTCAGGTTTTCATATTAGACATTAGTAGCTTTCCAGAAGCATTTGAATTATATGGTGTTATTAATGATAATGGCTCATTGAGTTTGCCATTTGATTATTTGAATGATTTTCCAAATACAGGAATAGCAGAGTGTAATTATACAAATAATGGATTAAGCACCTCAGTTGATATAAGAAGAGACACGACTTATTTGACCGCGACGAGCTGTAATCCAGATGAAGTTGGCGTTGCAAATGTTGTATTAAATAATACAAACGGCTGCGATAGTTTAGTGATTACAACCACAACTTTACTAAAATCCGATACCACTTATTTGACAGCGACGAGCTGTAATTCAAATGAAGTTGGCGT
>CAKZLT010000381.1 GCA_937127195.1 uncultured Saprospiraceae bacterium | reverse complement strand
GGTTCTTGACCGTCGCTCTCCAGAGTGGGTAATGAACATGATTTTGAATCCAGAAGAAATGGTTCAGAAAGACCCTGTAGCAAAAAAGCTGTTAATGGAATATAATGGCTCTCCGATGGCAAATCAAAACTTGACAGAAGCAGAAGCTAGAAGTGTATTGGAATATTTCAGAACGCTGTAATTTATGTTCAGGTACTTAATTGGCAGTTTAACAGTATTCATGCTATCGGTATATTTTTTTCAAAAAACTATGTCGATTTAATATCGAATGATATATAAATAATCCATGACTTAGGTCGTGATTAAAAATGAAATATGAGAAATCTTAGACTATTACAACAATTACTTTTAACACTTATGGTCATAGGCGTAACGACTAGCTGTGGCAATAGTAGTAAAAAAACGGGTGCGATTGGCGGTGATGTCGCTTCTTCGGTTTACGTTGCTCCAGGCGAACATGATGAGTTTTACGCTTTTATTTCTGGTGGTTTTAGCGGTCAACTGAGCGTTTATGGATTGCCATCAGGTCGTTTATTAAAGGTTATTCCTGTGTTTTCGCAGGATGCTGAAAAAGCCTACGGATACAATGAAGAGACTAAGCCCTTGTTAGAAACCTCTTATGGTTTCATTCCATGGGATGACGCTCATCACCCTGAATTATCTCAAACAGATGGTGAAACAGATGGGAAGTATGTTTTTATCAATGGTAATAATACGCCTCGTATTGCACGTATTGATTTGAGTACTTTTGAAACGGCCGAAATCATCGAGATTCCAAATTCTGGTGGTAATCATAGTTCTCCTTTTACTACCGAAAATACGGAATACGTCGTGGCAGGTACTCGTTTTAGTGTGCCTTATCCACAGGCTGACGTAGCCATTAATTCTTACAAAGAGAAGTTCAAAGGAATGTTAACCTTTATTAGCGTGGATAAAGAAACGGGCGATATGGATATTGCCTTCCAAATATTAATGCCAGCGTTTGATTATGATTTGGCGCATTCTGGAAAAGGAAATTCTCATGGCTGGACGTTCTTTACTTCTTATAATAGTGAAGAGAGTTCTTCATTAATGGAGGTGAATGCTTCTAAAAATGATAAGGATTTCATTGCAGCGATCAACTGGAAAAAAGCGGAAGAATATATCAAGTCAGGTAAGTTCAAGGAGCTTCCAGCCAACTATGCGGATAATTCTTATGATGAGCATACGCATACAGCAACGAGTAAAATGGTGAAAAAAGTGAGAGTTTTGACACCTGAAGATTGTCCTGGTTTGGTTTATTTCTTACCAACTCCAAAGTCACCTCATGGTGTTGATGTTGACCCAACTGGCGAATATATCGTTGGTAATGGTAAGTTATCTGCGAACTTGACGGTTCACTCTTTTTCTAAAATGAAAAAGGCAATTGAGAACGAATCTTTCGAAACAACGATTGATGGTATTCCTGTTTTGAAATTTGAAGAAGTGGTTGCAGGTTCTGTCAAAGATGCGGGTTTAGGTCCATTGCATACAGAATTTGATGGAGAAGGAAATGCTTATACTTCGTTCTTTATCTCATCAGAAGTTGTAAAATGGAAAGTTGGTACTTGGGAAGTATTGGATAGATCACCAACTTATTATTCTGTTGGGCATATTATGATACCAGGTGGCGATAGTAAAAAACCAGAAGGTAAATACTTAGTGGCATTGAATAAAATCACTAAAGACCGTTACTTACCAACAGGTCCAGAGATGAATCACTCTGCTCAGTTGTATGATATTTCTGGTGATAAAATGAAGTTGTTATTAGATTTTCCGACTATTGGCGAACCGCATTATGCGCAAGCAATTTCGGCAGACCGTGTGAAATCAAAGTCGAAGCGAATTTATAAGTTGGAGGAGAACAAGCACCCTTATGCTGCTAAGACAGAAAAGGAAACGAAAGTAGTTCGAGAAGGAAATACAGTTCATGTATATATGACAACTATTCGTTCGCATTTTGCTCCTGATAACATTGAAGGCGTTCAGGTCGGTGACAAGGTTTATATACATATTACCAACTTGGAGCAAGACTGGGATGTGCCTCATGGTGTAGCTGTGCAAGGAGCTAGGATGTCAGAATTGTTAATCATGCCAGGGCAAACCGAAACAATGCTTTGGGAGCCTCAATCTGTTGGTGTATTCCCATTCTATTGTACTGATTTTTGTTCTGCGCTTCACCAAGAGATGCAAGGTTATATTCGAGTATCTCCAAAAGGAAGTAGTGTGCCTTTAAAATGGGGATTAGGAGAAAATTAGAGCTGTGACTGGTAGCTGGCTACTGGTTTCTGCTACTGCTGTTATTGAACAAGTAGCGGTAGCAGAATCAAGAAACTAGCCGCCAGCAACCAGAATGAGTTTTGTTTTTGATTGATAGTTAAGTGTAAGGTAGTTGGGAAGCTGCCTTGCCTTAGCTACATAAATTAACTAAATATGCTGTATGATTAATTTTTAGTCGTCAGCTATCAACCATTTTTCAATGAAAATAACGTCAAGGTTATTAATGGGGCTTTCCATTTTGTGTTTATTAACGCTTTTTGTTTTTCCAATGTGGAAAATAACGTTAGTTGCACCTCAATATCCAGAAGGTATTTCGATGAATATTTGGATAAATAAAATGACAGGAGAAGAGTTAGGTACATTACAAAATATCAATATTTTAAATCATTATGTTGGTATGAAATATATAGAACCTGATGCTATTCCTGAGTTGGTTTACTTTCCTTATGTGATTATGACGATGTGCTTTCTTGGGCTAGGTGCTATTGCTTGGGACAAGCCAGAAGTATATTTAATTTGGACGATTTTATTTGTCATTTTATCTTGTTTGGGGTTGTATGATTTTTATTTATGGGAATATGACTATGGTCATAACTTGAGTGAAACTGCACCTATTAAGATTGATGGGCAATCTTATCAACCGCCTTTGATTGGAGAAAAGTATTTGCTTAATTTCTTAGCAAAATCTTATCCAGATGTCAGTGGAATATTTGCAATGATGGCAATTCCTTTAAGCTTTTTTGCTTTTAAAAAAGCGAAGAAATAAATTTTTTCTGGACTCAGAAGCCTTATAGTTTATAGCCTTAATCCAATTATTTAAAAGAAAATTCAATCAATATGAAATATCTAGTTCTACTTATAGGAATACTTATTCTGACTTCTTGTACCGTCAAACCCAAAGCTATTAATTATGGCGAAGACCAATGTCATTTTTGTAAAATGGGAGTAGTCGATAAGCAACACGCAGCACAAGCAGTGACCAAAAAAGGTAAAGTGTTCATGTTTGATGCTATTGAATGCATGGTTGGATATTTAAATGATAAAAAAGAAGAAGATTATGCTTTTTTGTTGGTAAATGATTATCAGAATCCAGGTGAATTGATTGATGCTGAAAGCAGCTTTTTTATCCAAAGCAAAGCCATTCCAAGTCCTATGGGGGCATTTTTATCAGCATTAAATAACAAAAATGCCGTAAATACTTTACAAACCGAAAAAGGGGGTGAAGTATATGATTGGAAGGGTGTTAAGCAAGTTCTTAGGAAATGATAACCTTAGTAGATATTTTAATCATGAAAAAATATAATTACAGGTGATTTGGTTATCTAAAATTTAGAATTATGAAAAATCTATATGTTTTATCTATACTAATCGTAGCAATGTTTTTTTCCTCCTGCGGCGAAACGGGAGAACAATCTAGCTCTGACGGCGGAATTGACCAAAATGAATTGAAAGGACAATCAGGCGTGCAAGATGAAAATGCTACACCGAATATTTTACAAGTTGCTTTGGGGTCTAAAGACCATACGACTTTGGTGGCAGGTGTTAAAGCAGCAGCATTGCAAGACGTTTTGGTGAATGCAGGTCCTTTGACGGTGTTTGCACCAACGAATGCAGCTTTTGATGGATTACCAGATGGTACTTTAGAAACCTTATTGAAGCCAGAGAATAAAGCAGTATTGGCTAGAATTATCAAGTTTCATGCAGCTCCAGGTAGTTATAGTGGTGATTTACTTCGTGATGGTCAGAGCTTATATATGGCATCTGGACATAATGTGAAAATTGCTAAAGATGGTGATAAAGTCACTGTAAATGGTGCGAATATCTTAGGAACAGTAAAAGCCTCTAATGGTATTGTTCATCTGATTGACGCTGTTTTGTTACCACCAGAAGAAGAATAACAGTTTTATGCAGCACGCGCAGAGGAATAGAGAACGCAGCGTTTTTATTTTCTTTTTCTGTGTTTTCTACATGAAAAAATCTGCCTTTTCTATTTTTCTGAAGGTGTTGCATGAAATATATAAAACTCAAATCAATGAAAAGAATAATTATATTGTTTCTTCTATTCTTACCCGTATTCGGTTTTTCTAATCGAATAACGGTCTGTCTGACTTGTCCGATTTCTACAATACAACAAGCGATTGATACGGCAAAAGAAGGTGATGAAATTTTTATAAAAAAAGGAATTTACAAAGAATATGATATTGTAATTGATAAGTCACTTAGTATCATTGGAGAGAATTACCCGATTATTGACGGAGAATCTAAAGGTGAAATTATTACAATAATTGCCAACTATGTCAGTATTACAGGTATTCAAGTTCAGAATGTAGGAACGAGTTATATCAAAGATCAAGCTGGAATTCGTGTGAAGAAATCAAAGCATTTCAAATTGCAATCAAATCGTTTGCGCAATACTTTTTTTGGAATTTATTTGGAACACGCGAGAGACGGCGAGGTCATTAATAATGAAGTCATTGGTGAAGCGATAGCGGAAATGTCATCAGGAAATGGCATTCATGCGTGGTATTGTAAAAATATCAAAATAGAAGATAATTGGGTGACAAATCATCGAGATGGTATTTATTTTGAGTTTGTGGATAAAAGCTGCAACTCAAGACACTGACTTTTGTCCATAGTGAAGTGTTGGTTGTCATAGATTCAGTGAGTAAGTTTTCTCAGCTAAAGCTTCATAATTTGAGTCTTTAAGAAACTACTTCCCAGCAGTTGGACCTTTTTGTTTCATGTTTTTGCATGAAAGCTCTGTTGAGTCTGTTAAAACTGCTG
>CAKZLT010000380.1 GCA_937127195.1 uncultured Saprospiraceae bacterium | reverse complement strand
CCGCTTCTGGCAATTGCCAACTATTTCTTTGATACTATTCCGAGTGATATTTTTCATTTTAAAAATAAAGTAGCTTCTTCTTGTGAAGTGGCATTAAAATCAAAGGTTAATCCTGCTGAATTGAATGAAGCATCTCTTTTGGATAATCTTCAATTGACCTTTGAAAATAAAAGATTAGACCAACCTTTTTTTAAAGAAAAAAGCCTTAATCGACTGATTGAAACTTACAAGGAATTACTCAACGAAACACATATCTTTTTTCCGAGTGCTGGTATTCGATGTATTCAAAATCTTGAATCTATTTCAAAAGAAGGTTTGATGTTATTGACAATGGATAAGGGTTTTTTGGATTTGAAAGACTTAGAAGGTAAAGGAGAACCCGAAATTATTCATCATGGTAGTTTTTCAATTTGGGTCAATTTTCACGGACTTAAAATGTATTGCGATCAACAAGGCGGAAAAACGTACTTTCCAAGTTATGCAACCTTTCATTCGCAAGTAGGTTGTTTGTTGTTTTTGAAAAATGATGAAAAATACCATGAAGTTCACGCAACTTACCAACGCGCAGTAAATGACTTTGGACCTGATGATTTTAATAGTTTGAAACGAATGGCTTACAAACAGCTCGCGAGAATGGACTTGATTGAGGTGTTGAGTATGCTTAGATTAGGCGATTATGATTCAACATTATTCAAAAATTTCTTACCACGCATCAAACAAAATATACGTAGAGTTACGGTAAATGAACGCCGAAGATTAGCTCAAACGTTGCATAAGGCATGGAATATGTATTTTTCTATTAATGAAGAATTTGATATGGCTTATGAGATTGGAGGTCTTTTTTATGACTTAGGTTTTTATAAAGAAGCATTGGTTTATTTTGAATATTCAGTGGCTCTTTTTGGTAAGAAACCAGATATTTATTACAACGAAATCCTTTGTCATTATCAATTGAGACAGGACAAATTATTTGTTTCGACACTTGAGCAAGCAATGAAAGATTTTCCAAAATATGAAAGATTTAAGCAATTGGCTGCTTTGGATTTAGGAGCGTAGAAAGAGGGATTTTTTTAGATTTTTTTGAAAAAATAAAAATGATGAGCCACAGGAATAACTATTTCTGTGGCTCAATCAATTTTAAAACCTTGGTGAAATTCTAATTTATTTTGTTCTATGGTTAAAGCCGTTTTATAAATCAAAGAGTTATATTTCAAAAAAAAACTTGCCGAAACTCTAAAAAATGGTTATTATGTGTTATTCATTTTTAGGAACGGTGAAAAAATAAATTTAGATTCTTCAGCCAGTTTGTTTTTGTTCTAATTGAGCCAAAAAAGGCGTAGTTTATCGGGATAAACCTAGTTTTTTTGGTGAAGAGTAGAGTAAAAAGAAGCGGCTCAAAATGTAAAGTTATTTTTGAAGCGTTCCTTGATACAGAAAAATCAATATGTTATGCGTATTCACCTCTATATAGCATCATTATTTAATATATTTAAGTTTTTTTCTTTTACTTCTTTTGTGGTGTTTTTACCTATTTTTGGGCAATGCCAAACTTATGACCAACCTTTTTCTCGACAAATTTCCAAAGGGTTTTATTTAGAAAAAATTATTCTCTCGGACACTCAAACGGTAATAAAGGCGTATTGTGTGAACGATACTTATAAGCCGAGCGCATTAATATCTACACCCGCGCCTAAAAGCAATAATGCTTTTCGTTTGATTGCCAATCAAGAAATTTATAAATTAACGAAAGCAATTGGCATTCCTACAAATGGAGAAAACTTGACTTTACCTTTTGGCGATACCGTCAATTTTGAGTTGATTTTTCCTGCAATTCCTACCAATACCAAAGTTATTAATATTGTAGAAGGTGCATCACAAGTAACTGATGCTTGGATGGCTTATGGTATTCAATTGGTTGAATGCAAAACGGTTGAAAACCAACGAAGTATGTTTTTGGGTGAAAATACTTTTAAAAATTATTTTGAAAATAATCGACTCAGCTTATGGGAAATCGAGGGTTTTTGGGAAGTTGAAGGTCAATTTTTTAATAAAAAGAAAACCTTTGAAGCGGATTTTAAAAAGGAGAAAGTAGTGATTGTCAGAGAGAATAATGCTTTTAATGTGTATCGATTGGACGGAAGTCGGCTCAATGTCCGATTTGACCATTTTAGACGCGAAAAATATGTGATTAACTTTCCGATTGATGCAGCTTATCCAACGCGTAAAACTTTTAAGTATAAGATTAAATTTGAAAGTAAATTGAGATTGTCAAAAAAACACGTTCGGTCACTCAAACTAGGAGAGGAAGCCGAAAATACGAAAGTTTATTTTCAGTCTAATTGGCGTTTCTTAGGTTATAAATAATAGATTTGTTTACTCAAAAATGATGTAATACACTGATTGTTGGGGTATTATTTTATATAATTATTGCTATTTTTCATTTGTTGATACGATACATGCAAGAGCGTCAAGATAATCGAACTAGATGGGTGGAAGCAATTCAACAAACAAATATTCCAGTTCGATTAATAAATGGTGTATCTGACCCCATTTCTGGGCAAGATATGGCTGATAGATATCAAGTCATTATTCCTAATCCTGATGTTGTTGAGCTTAAAAATATTGGACGTTTTCCACTTGTTGAAGCTCCTGAAGCTGTGTTGAAATATTATTTGGAATTTGTAAGAGGTTAATATTTTGTATGGTTTCAAATCAGAAAAATAAAAGCTCTTTAACAATTATTCCCATAATCGGAAAAATCATTAAAGAGCTTAAAAACTTACTATAAATTGTTTTAACGTAAATTTCCTTTTGCGTTAATTTGTTCTTGACTGATGTTTTTCACATCTCCTCTATTCAAATAAGTATTTAACCAAGTAGTACAGCCCGAAAAGTCCTCAAAACAATGTTCTTCTGGAACAAGATTCGGAATCATTTTGATACTTCTCATAATTGTTTCTGGTTGTCCGTGAACGCCAGTAAACACAACAGCTACATTTAAATCATGCAAATCCTGAATTGCATCTTCAAGGGCGTACAATCCAGATTGGTCAACATAAGGCACTCTATCTAATCGAATAATTACAACTTCGATTTCAGGTAAAGCCTTTATCATTTCATTAAAACGGGCTGCAAAACCAAAAAATAATGGGCCATTTAAGTGTTTGATATAAATTTTATGCCCTACTTTTTTAATAATATCGCCTTCATCACCCCATGGTATTTCTCTTGCAAAATCGCTCAATGGAGCTGTATCAACACCTTCTTCTGCTACATCTGCGATTTTTTTCATAAATAATAAAGAAGAAAGTACCATTCCTGCGGCAACTGCAATTAGTAAATCAACAAAAACAGTTAATAAAAAAACAATAATCAATACAGCTTGATCGGAACGAGGCATATCTTTGAAGTGTCGCAAACCCTTGTAGTCAATGATTCCGATACCAACGGTAATCAAAATTCCTGCTAAAACGGCATTCGGAATATTTCCAACCAAACTACCTAAACCTAATAAGACAACTAATAGAAAAAGTCCTGCAATAACTCCCGAAATTTTGGTTTTTCCGCCAGAGTTAGCATTAATAACCGTTCGCATTGTCGCACCAGCTCCAGGCAAACC
>CAKZLT010000379.1 GCA_937127195.1 uncultured Saprospiraceae bacterium | reverse complement strand
GGTTCATTAAAAATATGTTCACGATAAAAATCAATAGATACTTGTAATTTTTCGTAGGATTTTGATTTTTGTACAGAACGCTTTCGGACACTTTTGGTAACGAGTGCCACAGCATAATCAAAAGCTTCTACTGCAATGGCATTTTTTGATTTAAAATTCCCATAAATGCCACCTTTCTTTAGACCAGTAGCCTTCATTATATCATCCATAGAAGTACCTGCATAGCCTTTTTGATTGAATACAATGGCAGCTTTCTCTATAATATGTTGTCTTGTTAATTCTTTTTTTCTCATGTCTTTTCCAAAAATAGACCAATCGGTTTATTTTTCCAAATTTTGTTATGATTTTTTAAGTTTCGGACGCTTCCGATGCTTTTGAATGTTAGGAATCACTTCACCTTTCTTCCTTTCCATTCGTATTTTTTGACTACGTTTCCTAATGCTCCAATGACTATTATATATATAAGGTGATAAATGGAAGCACTCCAAAAGGTTTTCATTAGGTCGTTACGTTTAAAATATCGGCTCACCATTCCTAGATAAAAATAATCAACTATAATTTTAGCGAGCCATTGAAGCGCGGCTATTAAAAGCATTTTTATACCAAAAACAACCGCCAAAAGGGCAGAAAAAGGAATACTAACACAAAATAGCCAAATCATACCCAGATAAAAAGTGACTTGCCATTCGTCATAGTTCGTTGATTTGGAAGCCCAACGGACGCGTTGATGATAGAAACTTTTCCAGTCGGGTTTGGCTTTGGTGTAAGTGCAGGCATTTTCATTTTTGACGAATCCAATACCATCGGGGTAGCGTTGCGCTACTTTTTGGAGTAACATCATGTCATCGCCAGAGGCTTTTTGATTGATACCATCGAATCCGTTGACTTCCTTGAAAACGCTTTTTTCATAAGCTAAATTAGCTCCGTTACACATATTCATCAATTTTCGGTGGATTCCTGCACCTGTGAGGGCAATCATTCCAGCAAAATCTAAGGATTGAAATTTTTCAAATTTGGATTGTTCTTGATGAAAATTAACAGGGGCGGCGATGAATTTGGGGCGATAACTTTCGTAATAGCTAATCATTAATGGAAGCCAATTAGGGTTGACCTCGCAATCGCCATCGGTTGTCAAAATGAGTTTTCCTTTGGCTTGATGAATGGCTATTTCGATTCCCTTTTTTTTGAAAGCTTGAGTTGTCCCAGTATCAAAATCTGTTAAATGTATTAATTGAACATTTGGATGATTAAAGTCAATAACTAATGCAGCAGTATCGTCGGTCGAATGGTCATTGACAACGATTATTTCTAATAAATGAAGCGGAAAATCATTGATTAAAATACTTTTAAGGCATTTTATGATATTATCGGCTTCATTCCGAACTGGAATAATAATGGAGATTGGTGTCGAAAAAGTATGATTTTTAGGCACATTCCATTGAGGAAGTGACAGAAATCCTTCGTAATATCTAGCCATTAGATAGATATAGAAAACAGTTAGTATAACTACAATGACTAGATAAATTGAAAATAACATGATAGACAATTAATAATTATTAATTAATAATTGATAATTATTAATTACCAACTTCCCATTTTCCAGCTAATTTGAGGATTTTTTCTATTACATCACGAACGCAACCAGCACCGCCATTTTTTGGAGAAATGTATTGAGCAATCTCCAAAATTTCTTGTGCAGCATCGTGAGGGCAAGCGGGCAAACCAACCAAACGCATGACATCATGGTCGGGTATATCATCACCCATATATAAAATATTAGCAGTATCTAATTGATTGTCATGAACATATTGCCTAAAGGTTTCAATTTTATTCTGAACACCAGCGTAAATATCCGTAATGCCTAGCCCTTGTAAGCGTTTGATGACACCTTGCGATTTGCCGCCAGTGATAATAACAATTCGATAACCAGCCTTTACAGCTTTTTGGAGGGCATAACCATCTCTGGTATTCATAGAACGAAGCAACTCGCCCGTTTCGGTAACTAGCAATTGACTATTGGTCAAAACGCCATCTACATCAAAAATGAGCGTATTTATTGTCTTGAATTTTTCTAGATAATTCATGGAAGGTTGTTTTTTATAAAAAATGAGTAAACGACCTTTATGGAAGACCATTCACTCATTTTAAAAAATTTTTCTTGAAATTTTTAAAAAAATACTATTGATTATCGCGCCATTCATATACCCATGCAGCTTGAATGAGTTCAAGATGATTCTCTGATGAACCTTCTTTTGTCCCTTCAAAGTTAGGGATTTCTAAAATCCATTCTAATAAACTCGTAAATCGGATACGATATATTTTATCTTGCCCAAAATCATCACCGAAACGCTCGTAGAGTTTCATTGCAATATCTTCGTGTTCTGCCCAATTGATTGGTAAATTGTCTATATCTTCAAAAGCCATTTTGCTTGATTTTACTATGATTTTTTTTTAAAAAAATAAGGTTCTTTGAAAAATACCGTGGAAATTCAAAATATTTCAATTAAATGAATATTGATAGTTACTAGTTTCTTCAAAGAACCAAAAATAACTATCAAAGTTATTTGAATATATCTAATGTTCGTGACCAATGATTCCTCTTTGGTCAGGGATGATTACTTCAAAAACGGCCTTCTCATCCAGGATTTCGCATTGACAACCCAATCGAGAGTCAATCGTTGGATTGATTGCACGGTCGATGAAGTCTTCTTCGCGGTCGATAATTTCGCGTAAGAATTCATTTCCTTTTTCCACATATATATGGCAAGTACTGCAAGCGCATACTTCTCCACAGTTATGGTTCAAGTGAACGCCATTTTCTTCTGCTACTTCCAGTAAGGTATCGCCTTTGAGTGCATCATTGACAGTTACTGGCTTCAAATCTTCTTGTTCAAATGTAAACTTTACTATTGCCATTATATTGTTTTAGTTTTTTCGATTGCAAAAGTACATTTCATAATTCACTTAACAAATTTTCAAAACGGTTGTTTCAAATTTTAGTGAGATTTATTTTTTGAAAAAGATAGAATAGAGGATTACGGGTGAATAGAAGGAGATTTGTAAGCAGAACTATTTAGGAATATATTTAGAAACAAGGGTTTTGAGATGTACTCCATTTTTGATTTCGTTAGAGAACACAGGTATTTTTGTATGAATTTAAAATTTGAGGATAAAATCAGGTGATTTTTTATAAAAAATGAAAAAAAAATCATAAAATCTACTTGAAACTAACAAAAATCACTAGGTAATGATTATTAAATTTCATTACCTTTGTGGGCAAATTATAGCTTTTTAAAAATTTAAAGAATAATTAGATACTTAAAAAGCAAACATTATTAGAAACTTTTTTGGTATTGTTTAATAGATTCTAATTCAGAAATTTGATAATATGAGTAAGGTAACCGTAGTAGGTGCAGGTAATGTGGGAGCAACTTGTGCTAATGTTTTAGCACACAAAGATGTTGTAAACGAAGTTGTTTTATTAGACATTAAAGGTGATTTGGCACGTGGAAAAGCGTTGGATTCTTGGCAACAAGCACCTATTGATTATTATAGTACGACTATTACAGGAACGGAAGATTATGCTGATACAGCAAATTCTGACATCGTAGTAATTACGGCTGGTATTCCTCGTCGTCCTGGTATGAGTCGTGATGATTTGATTTCGACTAATGCGAAAATCGTTACTGCTGTTACTAAGTCTATCTTGGAACACTCTAAAAACCCAATTATCATTGTTGTATCTAACCCGTTAGATGTAATGACTTTTGCAGCTCACAAAGCTTCTGGTTTGGATAGTTCTCGTGTATTTGGTATGGCAGGTATCTTGGATACAGCTCGTTACCGTGCATTTTTGGCAACTGCTTTGAATGTTTCACCAAAGGACTTGCAAGCTGTTTTGATGGGAGGACACGGAGATACGATGGTTCCTCTTCCTCGCTATACAACAGTTGCGGGTATTCCTGTTACTGAAATGATTGACGAAGAGACATTGAGTGCAATCGTTGAGAGAACTAAGAAAGGTGGAGGTGAATTAGTGAAGCTAATGGGAACTTCTGCTTGGTATGCACCTGGTGCTGCTGCTGCTCAAATGGTTGAGTCAATCGTTAGAGACGAAAAACGTATTTATCCTTGTTGTGCGCACCTTTCTGGTCAGTATGGCTTGAAAGATATTTTCTTGGGTGTACCAGTACAGTTAGGTAAAAACGGTATCGAAAGAATATTAGAACTAGACTTGAATGATGATGAGATGGCTCTTTTGAATGAGTCTGCTGGTCATGTTACTAAAGTAATGGAAGTATTTAATGGTATGAATTTATTATAATTCAAGTTAGGGAGTAGGCAAAAAATAACCTACCAGTCTAACTTATTGTTTTTCATTTATACTGCGTTAAAAATACTCGCCTT
>CAKZLT010000378.1 GCA_937127195.1 uncultured Saprospiraceae bacterium | reverse complement strand
AAATTGCTTTGAAAACATATTGTCCAGGATGGTAAACAATCGCCAATCTAGGGTTGAATTGTATGCCATAACCTGTACTACTGTTCGCATATCCAACAGTATCTAATAGTTTGTTATAGTCTATTCTGAAACCTCCAGTGAATGTTAATTCATTTTTTTGATAACGAATTTGGCTATAAATACCACCATCTCCAGAGAAAAAGTGGTCTTGCGCGTTAGATGAACCATTGGAAGTAGTGGCATAGTTATCTTGAATGGCACTGTACCTTAACTCAAAACCACTCACTAAACTAAAGTTTTCATTAGGAGCATAGACCATTCTGTTCTCATGACGCATTTGATTTGAGCGAGTCGTCAATGGGTAAGGACTCCAATAAGTGTCGGTTTCTTCAAGCAAATCGGTCAATCCCAAACTACCATTCGAATAGCCCTTAAGCCCAACTAAGACGTTACTCTCTAGATAACCATGTACTTTGTAACGTGTAAAACTTGTGAAAGTCGTCTCAGAACTTAGTCGAGTATCATATCGTGCGTATAGAAAATTACTATAAGGCGACCAGTATTGTCCTTCATTTGTACCTGCTTGTCGAATGTCGTTGAACCAAGTCCCAACGCCTTCTTCTTTGTACCAATATTGCCAGCCGATTTTTAAATTACCAATTTTAATTTTAGCAGAGAAAGTACCTGCATTGGTTTTGTCAGAGTAGTCTGTTTCTGACCAAAGTTTGTTTTCGAGGTCTAAAACTCGATTTAAACCAGCATTAGACAAATTGATAGAAGAATCACCATTAGCATCAATTCCTAAATTAAAATAAGCCGAATTAGAATGATTGCCATAAGTTTGGTAAAATGTATTGGCACTTGAATTATCCGAAATACCCATTCTGTATTGATATAAACCTTCCATTGTAGGATCTGACACCAAAGGCGAAGGATCAGAAAGAGAGCGTTCTCCGAAGTCATTCCAATATTCGTTGCTAAAATCTTGTTCATCTGATTGATAAAGTCTAGCGGTAATAGTAATACTAGCTTTATTATTAGGAAAATCAGCCGCAACTGTTGCATCAACGTAGCGAGTATTCCAAGCTCCATAACCAGCTTCGGCAGATACGCCAATCACTTTATCTTTATCAATGTATTCTGATGGATTTTTGGTGTTGATACTAATAACGCCAGTAAAAGCATTTGCACCATAAATGGTAGATGCAGGACCATAAATAACTTCAACGTTTTTTATATTAGAAATGGGATATTGTCGAGATAAGTAAACTATATTACCCCAAAGGTCATTTTCTTCTACTCCGTCCACTAACAAAAGCATTCGGTTTGTATTATTAGAACGATAGCCACGAGGATAGATAGTAGAGTATAAAATACCATTAGAACGTGAAATATCAAATCCTGGTAGGTCATGCAATAAAGCTTCTAAATCCAAATAACCACGTCTTTTGATTTCTTCTTCAGTAACCAAAACAACAGAAGCTGGTGCTTCATATAAGTTCTCTGCTACCTTAGAAACAGAAGAAACTTTGGCTTGCAAGTCACCTCTTTGAGCTTCTTCAACAAGTATTTTGAAAGTTAATAAATCCTCGTTACGAGTCTGAAAAGAAGGGTTTAAATTAATGAGTTGACTGACCAATTGTCTTGCTCTGCTCAGAGAATCTTTGGCAATGTAAGTACTCGCAAGTAAAACGTAAGCTTCTTCGCGATAACTATTATTACTAAACGTATTAGAACCGTTGAAGCAAGGTTCAAGGCTTTCAATTACTTTGTTAAAATCTCCTATCTGAAAACCTTCTTTAGCAATACGAATCATTCCGTCACAATCATTATTTTGTGCTTGCAAGAAGGAAAAAGACAAAGAAATGATTAGTAATATACTGTATATCTTTTTTATCATATTAGTAATGTATCTGTTCAATTGATTGGAAATGATAAAACGAATGGTGTTTCATTTCAAAAATGAAAATAAACAATTACATACAATTATTAGGACTATTTGAAGATTTAAAAAAGATAGGAAGATATTATGAGGTTCTTTGAAAGCTTTTACTTCCAAAGAACGGATATTTTAATGACTAGCCTTACTCACCTGTGCGACTTGTGCAATTTGATATAGTAACTTTTGACCTTGAGAACGAATAGCTCCTTGTCCTCTTTGGAAAATTTTTGACAACACATCTAAATCATTGCTATACCGAAGTGTTTTTAACAATAAATCATTTTCTTCTTGTACCCAAGGTTCGTAAGCACGAGGAAAAACCTTTCTAGCAATAATTAATGACTCAGAAGTAATATTTGAAAAATCTCTCTGTAATGGGAAATTAGAAATAGAATATTGAAGTTGTTCTACAGTTGAAAAATTTAAAGTATTGAATGTTTCTTGTTCAAAGAAATCAATTTCTTCCCATGGTTTATTTGAATGCGTATATTCTTCTTCTATCCGATTATTATATTTTTCAAAAAAATCAGAAATAATAGGTTTTATGTTATTGTAAGTGGTTAAGCCTCCTAAAATACCATAAAAAGAAAAATTCTTGACATATTTATAAACGCTTTTAGCTTGTGTGCCAACTAGGCACTTTCCAAGTCTAGCTACGGTTGGATTGAATTCACTATCTTTAAATTCTTGTAAGTATTCAAACATATTTTCATCCGTAAAGAAAGAATGAATATCTAGCTCGCTCATTTCCTCAGAAGGATTATCTGATAAAAATGAACCATTATTATTCCATTGATTTTCTTCAATATTGGAATTAATAGAAAGTGAATTGATAGGTTGTTGATGTGCCTTTAGATGTTCAATAGCTATTTGTAAAGCTCTGATTGCGCTTCGTGTGTTACAAGCGTCTTGAGTTGGAAGTGGAAGAAGGCTTTCAGGGTGAATACCTTCAGCCAAATTATCTAAAATCTGTATAGCTTTTTCTAAAGTCATCTTAGTCAAGTGTTAGACATACTAGATCCATTACCCTTATAGCGTAATAAATGAATTAATATTGTGTCAATGTGTTTTGTCTAAGAATTCGTTGGTGATAAATATACAAGGATTTTTTAAAAAATGGAAAGTTGTGATTATAGTTTTTTATAAAAAAATGAAAAACTGTAATAAAATGAAGAAAAATAGCTACAAACTAATGTATCAATTATCAAAAACTTGAAAAAAAGAAACGAAATAGAACAGCAATTTGCAATATTAGCAGAAGAGCATCAAGGAATTATCCATAAGGTGTGTAGTATGTATTGCCCTCGTGAAGCAGATCGGAAGGATTTGTTTCAGGATATACTAGTGCAATGGTGGAGAGCGTTTCCTTCTTTCAAAGGTGATGCAAAATTTTCTACTTGGGCTTATCGAGTGGCAATTAACACCGCTATTTCTAACTTTAGAAAAGAGAAACGACGTTTAGATTATCAATCATTGAGTTCTGAAGTATTACAAATTCCTGATTTGCCTAATGCAAATGAAGGGATGGAAGAACAAAAGGACTTATTGTATCGTGCAATTAATCAATTGAGCAAAGTAGAAAAAGCAATTATGATGCTTTATTTAGAGGATTATAATTACATAGAAATTGCTCAAATAATTGGTATTACCAAAACGAATGTTGGTGTCAAAATCAATAGAATTAAAGGTAAGTTGAAGCAAATTTTAGTGATTAGTGATTAGTGACTGGTTGATAGGTCTTTTATATTCGCCAATAAACGAACCAATCACCAAAAACACATATTTTATGGATTTGAATGAATTTAAAACGCTATGGAAATCCCATACAGACCATCAAATAAAGGTCAAACGGATAGATATAGTAGCTATAAAAAAAGTGGTAAAAGGCAAGGCAAGTCATGCTTTGAGTCAGCTTTGTAATAGTATTTTGTTGGATATAATATTTCTGGTTAGCTTTTTAGCGATTGGAATCGTTTCTATGTTATTGACGGAGCATCAGATGATTGATGTAATTGTGATAACCTCAGGAATAGTATTTGTTCCTTTTTTCGGTTTTTTTATAAAAGAGTATTTCTTTTTAAAAAAGATAGAACTACAAACAGAAAGTTTGCGTCAAGTACTCGAAAAAGTAATTATCAGTTTGAGTAAATACGTCAAATGGTATTTCAGAGCAGTGATTGTTTTGACTATTGCGGTTGTGCCGATAGTGATAGCTTTGGTCTTTTACAATGCAGATAAAACGTTTAGCAATCCAATTTTGGAATTAGCAAAAGCGGATCCTCAGTTATATGCTGTGATTTATTCGGTGGTCTTGGTGAGCGTTCTCATAGGAAATTACTTTTTTACAAAATGGTATTTACAAAAATTATATGGAAATTATATTTCAACCTTAAAAAATTGTTTAGATGAGTTAAACGAAACGATACAATATAACTAGTGGTTTTGTTAGCGTATCGCGAGCTACTATAACTAAAAAAAAACGTCATGACACAATACTCGTTGTAACTTCTTAATGGGGCAAATCGTTTTTGAAATATGAAACAACTAATAATTTTAACGATTGGAGCTATAGCATTCAGTAGCTGTAATACATCACCTTGCGCTTTTAATATTGACAAATTGGAAATACTGGCGAAATTTAATGTGCCTAAATTAGACAAAGGATTATATCATTGTAATCAGATTGATAATATCAAAATATCCTTTATGGATATTGCAACGGATAAACTCACAGAGGGAACAATTGATGATTTTTTAGAACAGTATTCTTTTTCAAAAGAAAATGCCATTCACCCGAGTCAACTAAGAAGTTGGGAAACATTGCCAGATGATTTTAAGGATATTATTCCTGTTAAAGCTGATTTTTATGTAAAAAAAGCAAACAACAGTAAAACAGATTGGATAGTTATCATTGAGCGAAATACAGGATATATGTGGGCAGAAATTGAATATAAAGAATGATTCGAGTTGCGGGTTGGCTACCGCTATTAGTTGCAAAAACAGCGGAGCAAACCCGCAACCCGTAACAGGCAACTCGCAACCCATTCAATTCCGAATCATCTTTTCCTTTTCGTCTAGCCATTTTTCAAAAAAAACACGTACTTCATTTTCATGACAAAGCCATTTTCCTATAATGTCAAGGTGTGTTTGATTTTCAAAAGTTGCTAATTGCCCCAATTTTGGAGTGATTTGATTGATTTTTTTTATAAAAGTCTCAGAAGATGCGTAATTAACATAACCATCTTTGGTACCATGTAGACAAAGAACAGGTGTTTTTTCATCAGGTTGTAGATAATTGATAGGATTTGCCAACTGAAAAATACTATCAGTTCGCGCTCCAGCATAATCCTTCAAAGCCACAGATTCATCTAATTCATTCAAATTCATAGGTCCAGCAAAAGCTATCAAACCATCAAATATAGATTGGTCAAGCCCCAGCTTTTCTAAATTTTTCCTATCATATAATAATAATGCCGCCAAATTTGCACCAGCAGAATCACCTATGAGCAGCAATTTTTTATCTTGAAAATGCTTACTCTTTAAAACTTTTAAAGCTTTTTTTATAGATAAATTCAAATCCTCTCTCATTTCCAGATAACCAAACTGTGGAGCTAATCGATAACCTGTAATCATGACCGCGTAACCTCTTTCTGTAAAAAACTTAGCAAAAGGTCGATACATTTCAGGGCTTCCATAACGCCATGAACCACCATGAACGAAGTAAATAATGCGTTCTTGTGTAATTTTTTCATTGGCTGGTTCAAACCAAATCAAATGTTGTCGCGCGTTTTTGCCATAAGGAAAAACAGTTTCTTTCATTCCACTAATATCATAAGCAGCCATATCCGAGACATGGAAAGGTACTCGAAGTGTTTC
>CAKZLT010000377.1 GCA_937127195.1 uncultured Saprospiraceae bacterium | reverse complement strand
CCATGGCTACTCATATTCAACCCTTTTCAGGGTTGCTAGACGTGAATTTTGCTATCACTGCAAAACGTTACAATCAGTAATTTTCTTTTTTTAAGTGAACGTAGCGCGACGAGCTTCGCCGCCTGACTAAAAGTGGCTTTTGTTAATGTAGCGACGAAGCTCGTCGAGCTAGGGTATTAGTCTAAATATAAACGCTCGTTCCAGAGTTAAGCGAAGTGTCTCTGAAACGAGCAACTATAAAAAAACTGTTGAATAGTTTCTTTATATTTTTATAAAAGGAATTGTTTGTAATTGCCGACCATTACTAATGACCAAATAATATTGCCCTGATTGAAGCGATAAAGTCGGAATAGCTATTTTTTGTTCGCCTTGATTGATACCTATTTTTTCTTTTGAAAAAACTTGTTGACCAATTGAATTGTATATTTCAACTTGAATTTGTGTGGAATGCTCGCTATTAATAATTAATGTAGTTTGCTCTTGAACAGGGTTAGGTTGTAATTGTACTTTTTCAAAAAGAGAAATAGACGCATTAGAAAGTAGAATAGGAATAGGCATATAGTCAACCGTTTGAGTAATTGAAGTGCCACAAAGGCTATCGAAAACGGTTAGTTGAACTTGATAACTGCCAGAATCTGCATATTGATGAATTGGATTTGGGGTTGAACTAGTCGTGCCATCTCCAAAACTCCAAAGCTCATTCAAAGGATAAAGCGAAGGCGGCAAAATGCTTTGAAAACTGATTGGTCCAATAATCGTCGAATCGTATTGATAATTGAAATTGGGATTCAAGGTGTTCGGTAATACATTTACGACAATGTAAGCTGTTTGATTACAAATACTATCATTGGGATTGACCGTTAATTGCCCCTTATAAGTACCAACACTTGGGAAATGAATGGTTGGATTGGTGGCTGTAGAAGTGAAAATATTGGTTTGACTAAATACAAATTTCCATAAATAACCATTGATGAATTGAGGTTGCCCCGATAGATTAAAAATCGTTAGGATAGTATCACAGGTGTTAATTACATACTCGCCGTTTTGATTAATGTAATCCTTTTGAACATCAGCAACAATGGTGTATGCGCAATTGGTCACAAGTACCAAAATATCTTTCGTGATTCGACTCATCCAAACGCCATTTCGATATTCATCCACACAGACTGCTAATACATAATACCCAGAGGTGTTGACTATTCCTGTAATCATTCCCGTCTGTGAATCAATAGAAATATTGCCTGTGAAAGGCTGATTAGCCGAAAAACCATTGGCATAATTTGCGGTCGAAAAAGGTGGTGCAGTAGTAACAGTAGGCATTGGAGTGGATATCGTAGCTCCCATAAATGGACTACAAAGCGAATAAGCCAAAGAATCTCCGTCGGAGTCAGTTGCACCAAAGTCCAAACTGAATGGTATATTAGCACAAATTAACATCTTGGAAGATGCTGAAAAAACAGGACTATTATTACAATTTAATTGGGCTTCATTAGATATGAAAAGACTCAAAGTCATGCCTGTTTGCCCAGGATTAGTCAAGTTGAGAATTAAATGGTCTCTACAACATCGCTGGTATGTAATATGATAACCAGATGAATCATAAGGCAAAGTAATCGTAAATTCATAATAAATTGAGTCAACGCAAATCGCTGGTGTTAAAAGACAATCATTAAAGGAATTGTCAATCGAGCCTATTAAGTTAGAATTATAAGGTGCTGTAATCGTTGAATAAGGAAACGCTGTTGTTGTATCAGTACGGTGAATCGTGAAGTTAGCAGGATTGTCAAAAGTAGGCGAAATTATGTTGAAATTATTACAATCTCGAAATAAAGTCATCTTGACTTTATATTGATTATTACCAAGACATTCATAACTCATCGAACCACCAGAAATATGGCTAGCTTGCAAGAAATTTGAAGAGATAAAAAGACAAAAGAATAGGAGAAAACGAAAGTAATGATGTTTCATAATCGGTTTTTATGGTTTTATAACAAAGTAAATTTACACCGATTTTATTAAAAAATAGACTGAATTTTTATTTTTTTTGATATACTTGATTATAAATTTCTCGAATACCATCCAAAGTCAAATGCACATCAATCATATCAAAAAGATGATGAATTGGTTGCATTACAAAGGCTAAACCTCCCGTAGCTAAAACTTGACAAGGCGCGTTTATTTCTTGTTTTATTTGTTCTATAAGCCCTTTTACTAAGCCTGTGTAGCCCATTACTACGCCAGCTTGAAGTGCTTCAACGGTATTTGTTCCGAGTACAGATTTAGGGAGTTTTATTGGAACGTCGGGTAATTGTTCGGCATTTTTAAAAAGAGAAAACATGGCTGTTTTAATGCCTGGCGCAATAGCTACACCAATAATTTTACCTTGATTATCAACCGTCGTAAAGGTTAAAGCTGTGCCAAAATCAATAATGATTTTGTGTTGATTTGGGAATAATTGATGTCCAATAGTAGCATTCGCAACTAAGTCAGTTCCGATTTCTTTGGTGTTGGTAATCGTAATTTCTAAGAATGAAAAAGTTGTTTCATTAATAAGATAAGGTTGAATATTTAAGGTAGAAAGCGCTTCAAGTATTTTGGGCGTAACAGAAGGAACAACACTACTAATCGCCACTTTTTGGCTGATTTGAGGATGTTTTTTTAAGAAAGAAAATAAAGAAGAGAAGTTTTTTTCATGCGTAGGAATTCGAAGTATATCTATCCATTGACTATTGTCATGAACACCAAATACTATATTAGAGTTACCAATGTCAATTCCTAAAAACATATATTTTTTTTAAAAAAAGCTACTGTAGTGCGACGAGCCTCGTCGCCCGACTATTAAAAGCGGCTTTTGTTAGCGTGGCGACGAAGCTCGTCGCGCTACGAAACATTAAAATTTTTGAAACGGTGTACTTAGCGGTTCAATTCATAAGTAATTGACAATCAATTGCAAATTGAACCACTAAACAACTTAAATCTTCCTTACCCAACCATTTTTAATTAGTAAGCATGACAGCTACCGCAACAACAGAAGGGATAAAAATCAGCGTAAGAGTCAAATTTGAAGGTTTTTCTTCTTATGAAAAAAAATACGTTTTTTCTTATCAGATTTATATAGAAAACAACAGTAATATTACGGTTCAATTGATGCGTCGTCATTGGTTTATCAGCGATTCTAATGGCGCGAAACGTGAAGTAGAAGGTGCTGGAGTTGTTGGAGAACAACCCATTTTAGAACCTAGTCAAATGCATTATTATACTTCGTGGTGTCCGTTAGAAACGGAAATTGGAATGATGAAAGGTACTTTTTTAATGGAAAAAGAAGATGGTTCTACTTTTAAGGTTGTCGTTCCTGAATTTCAAATGCTTGTACCACATCGCATGAATTAAGTTGTACTTAGGGAGTAGGCAATAAATAATAATTAGACACTACAAAATCGTCTAAACTCTAGATTCTGCTACTGCTGTTAATCGAAACAGCGGTAGCAGAAACCAGAAACCAGAAACCAGAAACCAGAAACTAGAAACTAGAAACCAGAAAGACCAACAACGGCTGAATAATCATCATTCCGTCCATTAATCCAGTAAAAAAATAATCTTCCGTTTGTTTTGGTGATATTTTTATTAAAAAAGCTGTTAAAAGAACCGACAAAAACAAGCCCAAAATGATAATCCACTGATATAAAAAGAAAGCAATGAATAACATCAAACCCAATAAGATTATTGCAAGTCCTTGCGTTCGCTTCATTCCTATTGTTGCAGGAATTGTTTTGACTTCATTATAAGCATCCACTTTTAAATCTCGAATATCGAAGGGAAGGGTAATTGCAAACACAAATAAAGCGCGTTCCAAAAACATCAAAACGGTTGCCATTCCTAGTGCATCGCCTTCTAATGTAGGCAAAATAACCGTAACATAAGCCCAAACTATTGCCACCAAAAATATTTTCACGCCATTAAAATCCCGTAATCGAAGGTTTTTTTTACCAAAAACAGGGAAAATATATCCTAATGATAAAAATGCAGGAATGACCAATGATAATTGAGCGATTCTTTGTAATTGAAAAAAACAATAAAAACTCCCGATTAGACCAACACTCGCATAAATCCAAATATGTGATTTGAATTTATTAATAATGTAATAACGACCTTCTTCTATAAAATCGGTTAACCGAAATAATCCAACAATCCGATGAACAGCATAAACCATCAATGTTGCAAAAAAAATCAATCCAATTACGGGCGTATATTCCACCTTCCCAAATAATAACAATTGCGTCTGCAACGTCATCGCAACAGCACAGAAAGCTATATAAAAGTTACTATAAAGGACTAAATCAATTATTTTTTTTAGCATTTTTCCTCAGAATAGTTATTGATTTGGATTACTTTTTATATAAAAAACAATGAACTTTCCATTTCGTTATGAAATAAAAAGTTCATTTAAAATTTAAATGTATTTAAGCGTCAAACGCCTTGAAGGCGTCCGACGCTTTTTTAAATTATTTGATTACAAATATTTGAAATTGTGATTGTTTTCAATTTTCAATAATGTTTCATAAATCAACTTAATTACATTCTCAACATCATCTTTATGAGCTGCCTCAACTGTTGTATGCATATATCTCAATGGCAACGAAATCAAAGCTGAAGGTACGCCGCCATTTGAATAAGCAAACGCATCTGTATCCGTTCCTGTGTATCTTGAAGAAGCCGAACGCTGATAAGGAATTTCCTTTTCTTCTGCCGTATCAACTATCAAATTCAATAGATTATTATGAACTGCAGGTGCAGTTGTCAAATCAGGACCTTTCCCACTAGCAATATTCCCTTGCTGCTTTTTCTTCATCAAAGGTGTGTTCGTATCATGGCTCACATCCGTTACAATCGCCACATTTGGCTTAATTGTATCCGCAATCATTGTCGCACCTCTCAATCCAATTTCCTCTTGAACCGAATTTACAATGTATAAACCAAAAGGTAATTCTACCTTATTTTCTTTTAACATACGAGCGACTTGCGCAATACAAAAGCCTCCAATTCGATTATCTAACGCTCTACCAACATAAAAACGGTCATTCAAAACCATGAATTTATCTTCGTAAGTAATCACACAACCAATCGTAATTCCCATATCTAGGACTTCCTGTTTGTTATTCGCTCCCACATCTATGAAAATATTTTCGATAGTTGGTTTCATATCTGCGTCTTTTCCACGACGCACATGAATTGCTGGCCAACCAAAAATACCTTTTACAATACCATTTTTACGAGTATGAATATTTACTCTTTTGGAAGGTGCAATTAAGTGGTCAGAACCACCATTGCGAATAACTTGAATAAATCCATCCTCAGAAATATAGTTGACAAACCACGAAATTTCGTCGGCATGCGCCTCTATAACTACTTTAAATTCCGCTTCAGGATTAATAATTCCGTAAGCTGTTCCGTAATTATCGGTACGCCATTCATCTATATAAGGCTCTAAATAGTCCAACCAAACGCGCTGTCCTGCGGCTTCAAATCCAGTTGGTGAAGGATTGTTAATGTATTTTTCTAAAAATACCTCTGCTTCGGGTGTAATTATTGACATAGCTTAAATAGATTTTTTATTATCACTTTTTTAAAATATGAGTATAGTTTTTAACTACCTTATAAGTAGTACAACAAAGGAATGACACATCAAAACGGTCTAACAATTTGATTATCAAAGGCTATTCCATCATTTAATCATTGCATTCATTTGTAACAAAACACACTTTCGTTAAAACGACTGAAAGTAACGATTTTTTTATTAAAAACATTCTGTAAATGTCGTTTGACC
>CAKZLT010000376.1 GCA_937127195.1 uncultured Saprospiraceae bacterium | reverse complement strand
TTTAGATTGATAAGAAACAATGCTCATCATAAACTGCTCCATTGCCAATGACATTTTTTCAGAAGTGATTTCTGTAGAGCCAAAAGCACGAGAAAATTGGTCACGATATTCTTTTTCATCGCTCAATTTAGTAATGACATTTTCAAGTGTTTCATTCATCTCCAAAGGGTCTTGAATAGGCTTCAAGGATTGGTCACGTAATAAATGTGCTCGACCATCCCAAAAGAACTCGTTGGTATGCCAAGCCATATTAAATACTGGCATTGCTTGACGTTTCCCAGGCAAATTTTCTACTCCAATTGAAAATTGTGTTGTATCTGAAAATCCATCTTCTTGACGATGACAGCTTGCACAAGATTGAGTACCATCTTTTGAAAGCATTGTTTCATAAAAGAGCATTTTACCTAATTCTACACCTTGAACAGTCAATGGATTATCACTTGGTAATGCTGGAACAGGCAAATCACCATAAGATAAGTTGTATGGTGTTTCGTCTTTGGGAATAACCTCTTCATTATCACAGGCTGTAAAGCCTATAATAAGAATACAAAGAAACAATAGCGTTAGGTATTTCATGTTTATCAATTTTGAAATAACGGATTTTTAATAAAACTCTCATCCGTTAATGATTTTAAAAAGGCAACAAGTTCTTTCTTTTCTTTATTCGATAAATTCAATGGTTGAATGAGTGCATTTTTATGAGGATGATTTTTTCCACCACTGTTGTAATGTTCAATAACTTCTTCTAAAGTCTGAAAAGAACCATCGTGCATATAGGGTGAGGTCAATTCAATATTGCGTAACGTTGGGACTTTGAATAGTGCTTTATCCGTTTCATTTTGTGTTAGTCGAAATCGACCTTCATCAGTATATTCTTCGTATAAACCATTATTTTCAAAAGCATAATTCGTAAAATTAAAATCAGAATGACAACTAGAGCAGTTCGTTTTATCACTAAAAAATAAATCCATTCCTCGCTGTTCAGATTTTGATAAAGTATTTTTATTATAATTTTCAAACTGGTCATAGTGACTATATCCACTTATCAAACTACGCTCAAAATTGGCTAAGGCACGAGTAATGACAAAAGCATTAGGTTCTCTTCCATAGCTTTCACTTGCCATTTGAACATAAATTGGATTGTTTTTTAAACGTTCTACAATCAGCAAAATATTAAAATCAAACTCATTGTGTTCTTGAATAGGCACAAGTATTTGCATTTCTAAAGTAGGAACACCGCCAGCTCTTGTATAGTAAGGATGATAAGCAAGGTTCGCTAAAGTTGGTGCATTTTGCGTCCCTATTCTATCGTTCACACCTAAACTCAAAGCGACATCATCACTAAAAGCTAAACTAGATGAATGACAGGAAGCACAACTTATGGAACTATCCGATGACATAATCGGGTCAAAGAATAACTTCTTACCTAGTTCCCAACGTTTTTGAGAAAATTGATTATCGCTAGGTACTTCAATGCTTGAAAAACCTTTAGGTAGCTCCATTAAGTCAAAGAAATGAAGCGGCTCTACCTCTACTTTTTCACAAGCAGAAATAAACAAGATAATTAAACCAATATAGAACCACTTCATTTTACTTTTTTTATAAAAATGCCTTGTAATGATTTACTGTACCAATAATTTCTTAGTAATAATGGTTTGACCATCTTTCACTAATTGCACAAAATACAAACCCGAATTATCTATTTGAGTTGAAATAGGTTGATTACTTTTTACATCAGTAATCAACTCAATTGTTTTACCTAAAACATCAGTAATTAAAACTTGGTAATTAAAATCTTCTGTTGCTTCTATTGAAATATTAGTCTGTCCAGTTGTAGGATTTGGGAAAACATCAAAACTATTGACTTCACTGAAATCAATAGTATTTGTAGGAAAACTATTAAAAACATGTTGACTTAGGTTAAACAATAATGTACGAGCAGCACCATCAAAACCATGTTTAAAGACACCACTATTCACCGAAATATTCTCCAAAGCACGAGTATAATCAGCATAAACATCTACAATAACTTCATTGTTAGCTGCTGTTGCAGTAACTGGAATTTCAGCTTGATAATAGTTGTTATCACCTAAACCATGTAATTCAATTGATTGATTGTAACTACTACTACCATTTCCTTCCAATGCTGCAAAACGATAACCCGAAGACCAGCCCCAGTGCATAGAAGGTGATTTAGGAGCTAAGGCATGTGAAGCATCATAACTAGCTGGGTCTAAATGATTTGTTGCAGCATCTACACCAATATAAAATTTAATAGCTTCAACCGATGTAATATTATGACTACCTAAGTCAATGACTGTTCCTTCAGAAGCATCTACTAGTGCATAAACATTGTTGATATTAGTTTCCATGCCACCATCATGAACTAATGTAAATTGTGATAAATAATACTCTAATCGAGTAATCTTAAAATCATCACCTATATTATTTTGTGCACCTATATTGAATGCAAAAGGAACAAGACCTAATTCATGATTGATATTCAGCTTAACCGTGTTCTGTGAAAAAACAGGAGCATTTAGCATAAAAAATGCTAATGATAAAAGTAAAATTCGTTTCATTGTATTTTGATTTTTATAGTTAAGCTTACAATTTTTTGATGTTGTAAGCCTTTAAAATTAGTTGAGAGTTAGTGTTCATGTTTCTCTTCATTGTGCTTGTCATTAGCAACATAGTCCATTCCACAAACAGGGCATTTCCCTTCTGCATCACTTCCACTGCCTTCACAGTGCATTGGACAGATGTAAGCCGAAGTATATTCTTTACCAGTTTTACCTGTTTCCTCAGCATCATTGTCATGCTCTTCATGTTGTTCATGTCCATCTTCATTATGGTCATGATTTCCACAAGAGGTAACAAAAAGGGTCATTGCGAATACAATCGCAAAAAATCCAAGTTTTAAGAAATTCATTTTCATAATTACATTTTATTTAAAAAATATTTGAGACCATTTAATATGGTTTTATTGCCGAATTTTTCCTTCTTGATTACGTATGATTATCCTAGAACGACTATAATAAATTGAGTTTTCCTTTTTTAAAGTATTTAAAGTAGTAGTTACAGTTTGCCTTGACACACCTAGCAAATCAGCAATATCTTGATGTGTAGTGACAATTGGAATAAGTATTTCAAAACCAACTCTAACACCAATTTTTATAGCTAAATTTTCTAAATAATCAATTATCAAACCTTCTCTGCTATCATGCGATTTTTTATAAAAAGTTCGATGCCAAAACTGAGACCTATCTTCTAAACAGTTAAAAAAATCTTTACAAATCTCATATTCAGATTTTAATCTATTTTCAAATTCACTGATTTCAATAGATTGCAATTCGAGTAAGCTTGTTAATGCTTCTGCATACTCTGAATATCTATCTTTACCCAAAATTCCATCAAATCCAAAAAAATCATTCTGATACCAAATCGCTTTAGTGCGTTTGTGCCCTTCGTGATAATCATAGATTTTTACAGCACCTTTCTTTATTAAAAAGACCCGACTGGAAACACTAGATTTCGTGTAAATAGTAGCTCTTTTTTTATATGAAACTTCGCTTGCTGTTTGAAACAACTCAAATAGCTTTGGGTATAATTGATGATTTTTATTAAGCATAACCTTTGATTTTAGTGACGATGACCTTGTGCTGATGACAACGATTTTTTTGAGTTTTCAATAGCCAAAGGCAAT
>CAKZLT010000375.1 GCA_937127195.1 uncultured Saprospiraceae bacterium | reverse complement strand
AAAAGCACTATAAACGGCAAGATGTAAAATATTAGCGTGATTACTTCCTTTAAAATACTCAAAAGTTGACTTTACAGACTTGGGCGTTTCTTTTTTTATTTTTTTAAAAAGGGCTTTTGCATCTTTTTCCATAACTTTTCCTTCTTTGCCTACAGCGATGTAAATCTTCTTTTTAGGAGAAAAATTATTGGTAAATATTTTCTCAAATGAATACTCCAAAAGCGACTCATTATTCCACCAGAGGCTCGGACTTACTATAATATAATTATCAAACAAATTCGATTGTTTGAATAGAATTTCGGTCGCCAATAAACCGCCCAAAGACTGACCTATAATGGTTTTTGTTCCGTTAGTTGGATAAGTCTTTTGAATCAAAGGTTGTAACTCCTCGCCAATAAAACGAATAAATGCCTTTGAACCGCCAGTTGTAGGAAAGTCTTTTTTATCTTTTTCGATAGTTGTAGGAAATGTAAAATCTCGTTTTCTATCAACATTAGCGATTCCGACGACTATGGACTTAGGTAAAAGATTTACCCAAGGATAATTCATAAATTGAACGATGCCTGCGATATGAATAAAATCTTCGTCGGCTGTTCCATCTAATAGGTAAATGACTGGATAAGTTGCCATAGAATCAGGATGATAACCTGCTGGAAGATAAATATTAACGGTTCTTTCTTCTTCCAATATTTCAGACTTGAAAGTCAAAGATTCTCCAATTTTGAAGGCTTCTTTTTGAAAATTTGGTGTTTTTTGTGCATTTAAATTGACCGCAATTACAATTGATAAGAGTAAAAATATTCCTTTTTTCATTATTCTTTCTTTTATGATGAACATCAAAAGAAATCATTTTTCAAAAGAAAAAAATAGAAAACTATCAAACACCTAGAAATATCGGTTATTTCTGGTGACTGGTATCTGGCTTCTATTCCGCTAATTATAACTAATAGCGGAGCAGAAACCAGTTACCAGAAACTAGTGACTAGTCACTCACCACAGCGATGCATTTCAGTTCAATAGCAATTGGAGTTGGTAAACTCTCAATGCCTAGTGTCGTTCGACAAGGTTGATTATCTTTAAAATACTCTGCATAGACTTTGTTGTAAGTATGAAAATCTCTTTTCATATCCGTTAAGAATACTGTTACATCAACTAAATCCGCCCATTTTGCACCACAACCTTCGAGTACATGTTCTACATTTTTAAAAACAGAATGGCATTGTGCTTCGAAGTCAAAAGATTTATAATTTCCTGTCGCGCTACGTTCTAATCCTGGAACACCGTCGGTTTCTGGGTCTCGTGGACCGATACCTGATAAGAATAATAAATTCCCAACTCTGCGAGCGTGCGGATACAATCCAACTGGTTTTGGAGCTTTACTTGCGTTGATTTTTTCTGAAGACATATTTTATTTTTTTAGAAAAGAGATATTTAGACCGCCCTTTGAGCTAAGAAGCAAGAGATATTTTATCAACCTTTTGTTCTTAAATAGTTAAAACTATCTCTTCAAGATGAATAACTTTTTAATAACCAATTTTACACTTTCAATTGATTTAAAAATGCTTTTATTTCTTGATTAGAATGCAATATAATAATATTTTTTTCAGCTTTTTTACCTTACTCTTTACCTATTTGCGTCAAAATCAACTTCTGCGTATATTCAGATTGAGGCGCATCATAAATACTTTCTGCATCATTTAATTCTTCAATTTCTCCAGTTTTCATTACTGCTATTCGATCACTAATCAACTTAACTACTGCCAAGTCATGAGAAATAAAAATATAAGTCAAATCAAATTTTTCGCGCAATTCAATCAATAAATTAATAATCTGAGCTTGAACAGAAACATCCAAAGCAGAAACACATTCATCACAAATAATAAACTTAGGCTCAACCGATAAGGCGCGCGCAATACAAACCCGCTGACGCTGACCACCCGAAAATTCATGTGGATAACGGTGATAATGTGCTGGAGAAAGGGCAACCGTTTCTAGCAACTCCAAAACTCGTGCTTTTCTTTCGACCTCATTATTTAGAATACCGTGTACTTGCATTGGCTCTAAAATGGCTTCTCCTATCGTTTTACGTGGATTTAAAGAAGAATAAGGGTCTTGAAAAATGATTTGCAACTCTTTCCTAAGACTTTTCATTGCTTTGTCATCCAAGTCAAATAATGATTCATTTTTATAAAAAACTTGCCCCGATTCTGCTTCAACTAACCTTAAAATAGTTCTTCCTAAAGTTGTTTTTCCGCAACCTGACTCACCAACTAAACCTAAAGTTTCGCCTTCAAACACTTCAAAATTCACATCATTAACGGCTTTCAAAACTATTTTAGAACGACTATACCAAGCATTTTTTTGTATAAAATGAGTACTCAAGTTTTTCACTTTCAAAATCGGCATCTGACTTTGAAGCATTTTCTGTCGTGCTAAAAAATCTGCCGTAGAAACCTTATATTGATTAATTAATTCATCTATCTGAATGGGCTTCTCTTTTATAATCGTTTCACCATTCTCGATAACCGTTTCCATAAAATTGTTAATAGTTGGCAAACGGCTCAGGCGATAATTCAATGGTGGCTTACAAGCCAACAAACCTTTGGTATAAGGATGCTTTGGTGCATTTAAAATAGCTTTTGTCTCACCATATTCTACAATCTTACCTTGATACATTACTAAAATGCGATTTGCCATTTGAGCAATAACTCCTAAATCATGCGTAATAAAAATCAAGGCAGTTTCAAGTTCCGTTTGCAACGATTGCATTAGAGTCAAAATCTCTCGCTGAACGGTGACATCTAATGCCGTCGTCGGTTCATCAGCAATCAAAAGAACAGGATTTCCACTTATTGCCATTGCTATCATGACACGTTGCTTTTGACCTCCAGAAAGTTGATGCGGATATGATTTGAGCATACGCTGAGTATCCGAAAGTTGAACTTTTTGGAGTAATTCGATTGCTTTTTGAGTAGCAGCTTTTTTGTTTAGTTTTTGATGCAAACGGATGGTTTCGACCAATTGATTACCACAAGTAAAAACGGGATTCAAAGAAGTCATTGGGTTTTGAAAAATCATTCCAATCTCACTACCACGATAATTTCGCATGGCTGCTGCCGAGAGTTGTAATAAATCAACCGCTTCACCATTTTCGGGATAAAACAAGATTTCACCACTTGATTGCGCTATATTATCTAACAATTGAATAATCGACAAAGCTGTTACGGATTTACCAGAACCCGATTCACCAACAATACCAAGTGTCTCACCTCTATTCAAAGTAAAACTAATATTATTGACAGCCATAGTTTTGCCAGCACTGGTAACAAATTGAGTTGTTAGATTTTTTACTTCAAGTAGTTTCATGTTATTTTATTTCGTGCAGTGTTTCACTCATAGTTCAATTTCTTCTTCTATATGCCTTAGTTTCCCTTTGCAAAGTACTAATAATTCTTTGGCTCTTTTGACTTTTTCTAATAAGTTATCCATATCAACGGCATCACTTTCTAGTTCATTTACAATCATTTGTAATTCTTTGACTGCGGCTTCGTATTTCATGTTATTTTTTTATAAAAATTAATTGTCTTTTATCAAAGGCTCAATAGACTTTATTCTAAATAATTTTGTAAGAAGCTAAATTATCTTTTAAAACTACTCTTCGTTGGCAAAATGCTCATTTAGCACGGCTAAACTCCGCTTTTACCGC
>CAKZLT010000374.1 GCA_937127195.1 uncultured Saprospiraceae bacterium | reverse complement strand
CCTAATTCTACGACCATTCGCCAAGATGGCCCCGTAGAATTATTACCTCGAACCGCATTTGCATTCAATGCGTCGCGCTGACCGCCAGTCTCAACGGGTACACTGAAAGGATTAATTCGCGCCAAATGGCTAATTTTAGAATCCTTGTAATGACTCCATTTTTTATAATTTCCTGTTCCATCTTGCATTCCTTCATAGACGATAGTTGCCGTTCTAAATGCCGAAGTAACTAAGTCGGTTAGTGTTTCAATAGTATCTTTTGTTGCTGCAATATCAAAATATTCAAAGTCGGATTGTTCTGCCATAATTTGAATAGTTCGTCGTTTTTGTGGTGATAAAATTGGCTGAGTTTCCTTCATCGCTCTAAATTCATCCCAAATCATAAAATACAATTCATTGAACCATTCTACATATAATGGAGCAATTGTATTTTCTTTTCCAAAAGTATAATTCCATTTTTTGAGCTGTTCCAATGCTTTGAGTTCCTCATTGTCTAGTTTTTCTTCCGAAAGGTTAGCTAACAAAACGGGTAATCCTTCTTCAGCAAACAAACTGTAATTGTTTTGCTGCAAATCCATCATATCTTGTGTCGTTATACTATCCATTTTGGTTAATTCTCGGTCAAGGAAGCGACCACGGTATTGTGAAAAACGCCCTTTATAATAATAAGGATAAGAAGCATCTGTTGTTTTTTGATTAGCAGAAGCCACAAAACCGCGCTTCGGATTATAAACATGAGGATTATGCTCCTTCGGAATAAAGCCATGCCAATCATTATCTGGATTACTACCATCTAATACAAAACGCCCTTGTTCTTTTGCCCTGAGTGGATAATTTCCTTGCGCCCATATCGCAATATCACCATCTTTACAAGCAAATACAAAGTTCTGAGCAGGACAATCATAATCCATCAAAGCTGCTTTGTATTCTTCGTAATTTTTGGCTTTGTTTAATTTTGGAAAAACCAACATACTATTTCCCTCTGGCTTCAAATGTGCCAACCAACGCAATGCCATGTCTTTATACGCGCCATTTTCATAAGCTACAGGGCCATGAATGGTATAACGAACGGTATCATAAACAGTGATTGAATCTCGAACTTTGAAAGTTTCTATTTTCAAATCAACATCCTTATATTCATCACCATACTTGTATTCCATTCGAGCATCATCCTTCCATTCTATTGAATACCAGTCTAATACATCTCGACCGACATTCGTTTGTGACCAAGCTATATTTTCATTAAAACCAATAATAACACCATAAATCCCTGGTAAAGTAACACCATATACATTACAATCAGGAGTTGTAATTTGCATTTCGTACCAGATAGAAGGCAAAGTCAAATTTAAGTGTGGATCTCCTGCCAAAATTGGGTTACCACTCAATGTTTTACTTCCTGCTACTGCCCAATTATTACTTCCGATTCCCTCAAAAGGTCGCTCAAATGGCAAATACGAAACGGATTGATTGGCATCGTTTTGTGGTTTTGGTAGAGGTTTTTTATTAAAAGTAAACTTCGTTTTGGCAGGTACAATAGGTGATTCAGTGCTATAATCAGCAGGAAAAAGGAAGTCAAATAAATCTCTATCTAAGGCTTTCAAAGTGTTTTGAGACTCCAAATCTTCGTCGTGAGCCGCCAATACTTTTGCCATATTTTTCAGAAAAAGAGCAGATTTTAGCGGTGTCCAATCTTCGGGACGATAGTCAATTGTTTTGTATTCGAGTGGTAAATCTTTCTCTTCTAGTTGATGAATATACGCGTTGATACCAGCAGTGTAAGCTTCAACATATTCGTAACCTTCGCTATTTTTCCAAGCGGCTAACTCATTTTCTGCGGCGAAAACCATTCCCATTCGGCGCTGCTTTTTATCAAATTCTAATGCTTTTGGTCCAATGATTTCGGAAATACGACCTGCCGCAGCCATTACCTGAAAATCCATTTGCCACAAGCGATGCTGTGCAGTTACATAGCCTTGTAAGAAGTAAGCATCCTCTAAATTATCCGCAAAAATATGCGGCACCATTCTATTATCATATAAGACTTTTCCTCCTTTTTTGAGTTGAGAAAAGGCTATTTCTTTTTTGAAATTTGGTTGTTTTCCTTCTGCATTTTTCCAAAAACCTACATTAGGATTTAAAAACTTACCCAAAGGAGGTGTTTTACTATCGCCAATAGATAGTCGATTGCTTAGAATGTAAATTAATCCAATAGTAAATAATAAGGTTAGGACAAACTTCAGTGCGCGCATTTTACTTGGTTGATTTTCTTATAAAAAAGAAATAGGAGTGATATTGTAAATACTATAATTAATTGATTATCAAAACTATTATACATTAAGCTTAATATAGTAATGATTGATTGCCAAAAGCATTTAAACTATCATTTTTTATTAAAGTGAAGAAAAATAAATAACTAGCACCATTCTACTTTTTCTTTGTTCTATTTAAAAGCACTAAAAAAATGAACCGT
>CAKZLT010000373.1 GCA_937127195.1 uncultured Saprospiraceae bacterium | reverse complement strand
TGTTTGTAGCAATTTTGTGATTAAAAGAGTATAAGCGCCTTTAGGTGCGTCACTGCAATTCGTTATAATCAGTAAAAATCATATTTCAAAAATGAAAAACGCATTATATATAATAACACTACTTGGTGTTTCTATTTACTTATCAGCTTGTTTTGATAGTGAATTTCCTTACGAAAAAACGGGAACATTACAATTCACTACCGATACACTCGCTTTTGATACTGTATTTACTACAATAGGTTCAGCAACTCGTTTTTTTAAAGTAGTCAATGCTGAAGACGATGATGTATTCATTGATAAAATCACATTAGGTGGCGGTTCAGGTTCTGTATTTCGATTGAATATTGATGGAACACCCGTCAATACTTCTATCGAAAATATCAAAGTACCTGCACGAGATAGTATTTACATCTTTGCAGAAGTAACTATTGACCCTAATTTTGGTCAATTGCCATTTATCATTCATGACGAAGTTAGGTTTGAAATGAATGGAAATGAGCAACGTGTAGTCCTAGAAGCTTGGGGACAAAATGCGATTTATGTCGGTTCAAAAGGGAATTTAGCAGTTTTAGATTGTTCCTCGAACCCTGTTTGGGACGCTGATTTGCCTTATGTTGTTTATGGTATTTTGTTTTTAGAAAATGGAACGTTGACACTAGATGAAGGTACTCGAATTCATTTTCATGGTGCGTTGATAGATGCGGATAGCTTCTTTTACAATGACGGAATCATGTACGTTTTGGAAAGTGCCTCTTTGAAAATCAAAGGAACAATTGATAATCCTGTGATACTAGAAGGTGACCGATTAGAGCCAGAGTTTGATGAAGATCCTGGGCAATGGGCTGGTGTGCTGTTAGCTGCTGGAAGTAAAGGCAATGATTTTGAATATGCCGAAATTAAAAACTCTATTATTGGTGTTCGAGTAGATTCTTCGGCTGAGTTGACACTTCGTAATTCCATTATTCACAATACTCAAAGTAGTAACCTTTTGGGTTATCACTCTGGTTTTATAAATGCCGAAAACTGCTTATTCTATTCGAGTAGTGGCGGAAATAATGTTCAATTGGCTTATGGTGGAGAGTATGATTTTAGACATTGTACGATGGCAACTTATGCTTCTGTGAATCGCATTGGTCATTCTAGTCCAGTATTGAGTATGAATAATTTTATTTGTACAAGTCAAGATTTGGGTTGCCCAGAATATCGCCTTAATCCGATTAATGCCGATTTTACGAATTGTATTATATATGGCAGTCGCCCAACTGAGATTACGATTTCGGAGAAAGAAGCAGGTAACGGATTTTTTAATTATACCCTAGACCATTGCTTAATTAAGATTGATAGCACAGAAGATTTCAACGTTCCGATTTTATCTACTTCCCAAGATTGCGTTGTCAATAAAGACCCTCTTTTTGTAAATATTCACCAATTCAATTATCAATTAGATACGCTTTCTCCTGCCGAAGGAATGGCAAAAGCTGGCGTTTTTGGGTTTAATGGTCAGTTGCTTTCTAAGGATTTGAAACAAAATAACCGAAACGATGGTCAAGATCCAGACATTGGCTGTTATGAGTATATTGAGTAAACAAAATCGGAATTCATTAAAAAAGGGTCGGATTCCTTCGAGGTATCCGACCCATAATCATAAATAAAAGCGAAATATAAACTTTTAAAAGTTCACGCTATGTCTCGCTTCTCGTAGCCTGTCTGCCGACAAAGGCAGGCCCGAAGGGCGGTCTCATTTCCCGTTTCCCCGATATTAAATATCTGTAAAATGTACAATCTTATTATCGTGAACAAACTTCAATTCTAATTCCTTCTCTTTTTCTTGTGTTGTAAAGTACTTTTCGTAAGAAGCATTGAAATAGTCTTGAACTTCCTCGTCAGTTAATTGGATTTTTTCACCATAAGTAACTGTCTCCGAAACATAAGCATGAATCAATGCTTTGTATTGTTTTTTGAATAAATTTGGCGTACCAAAAATATCACAACCCAATACTTTGTCGCCACTCACGACCAAACATCCAACTACATTTTCTGAATTTTCAAAAGCACCTTCCAATTCATTCAAATAAGCTTGACTTCTTTTTTTGTAGCTTTTAGAATTTGCTAAATCACCGTAAGTACTCGTCTTTCCTGCTACGTTGTGACGCGCACGCATATCACCCACTTTCGACCAAACTTCTGATTGGTTTTTTTGGTGCTTGACAGTATGTCTAATAGAATTAGATGCTACATTGAAGTAACCTGTAAAGGCAAAAATCTGCTCTTCATCCTTTTTTTGAGTCCCTGCTGCCTTATCTCTATATTGCCAGCGCGTTGGTTCTACACAAAAAACAGGTACTGCAATTTTTCCAGAATTTGGCATTGCAATAATATCTTCTGCAATCACTCTATCTTGACGACCTCCCTGTACCACGTCGCCTGCCATTATGTAAACAGTATCATTAGAAAGGTTTTCGATAGTCAATGTATTTACTGTTGCACCTTCCGTATAAGCACGCCCAGCCGCCGAATTTGGTTCTACATTCAATGGCAAAATTGAACCGCCATTCATAGATTGAGGACTAAAAACCATATCAGGTTGACGCTGACTATCGTTTTCTCCCATTTCCAAAATACGAATTTTATCATCCGCTAAAGCTTCTGATAAGTTCAATAAATTACCCAATTCAGCATGATTTTTCAAATAATCTGAATTTCCTAATATCGGATAAATTCGTAATTTTTCGTATGTAATTGCTTCTTTGGTATCTAATGCAAAGTAATTTTCGATAGGCGCGTCAAACGTCATGGTTTGGCGTTCTAGCTTTTTGATTTCATCTTTTTGAAATGGTTCTAATGCCGTTGAGTTATCTTTTTCTAAAAATAAAATACCAGCTACAGAAGCTACTAATATCAATAATGGTAATAAAAGAATCGCTTTCTTCATTGTATATAGATTTTTGGATTTTCTTTAATTAAAATACAATTTACGACTTTTTGAGTTAAAAGTAAAGGTCTAATCTTGTATTAAGTTAAGAATAGGCTGAAAACAAGTTTGGTGTAAAATGGCTAGTTAAATCTGACTCGTATAGTATTTTTAACTCCTCACCTTCTCAATTTTATATTATAAGTACAATGACGGAATTAAGGAATGATATAATGAGTGAATAACTTTTGATTATCAAGATGTTATATCATTTTTAATCTATACTTATTTTCGATTGGTTGCTTATATAACGTAAGATTACATTTTTATTAAAAATCAACGCTCTACTGACAAGTTGTTGAATTGTTATGTAGAATAAATAAACAATATTAAACTTTTATATAGTATATGTGTTTTTTTATCTTTGAACCAAAATTAGACTTTAATCAAAACTTTCTATTATATGAAAAACGGTGTTCGCGATACAAATATTCAAGAATTATTAGCTCAACAGGACGCTAATGCGGAATCTCGTAAAAAAGACCATATTGAATTAGCTTTTCAATCGCAAGTAGGTTCAACCGAAATCGATAACCGTTTTTATTACGAACCATTATTAGCTGCACATCCTTCTAGCAATTCGTTGCCTCAATTTACTTTTTTACAAAAAGAAATGAAAGCGCCTGTTTGGGTATCAAGCATGACAGGAGGAACAGCTTTGGCTAATAAAATTAACCATAACTTGGCTCGTGCTTGTGGCGAATTTGGAATGGGAATGGGCTTAGGCTCTTGTCGTTCATTGTTGTATTCTAATGAGTTTTTAAAAGATTTTGCGGTTCGTGATTTGATGGGCGACCAACCTTTGTATGCCAACTTAGGGATTGCACAATTGGAGCAATTACTAGATAAAAATCACGGGCATATTATCGTCGAATTAATAAAAAAACTGGAAGCCGACGGGCTAATTATACACGTCAATCCGTTTCAGGAATGGTTGCAACCCGAAGGCGACCGTTTCAAATATCCTCCTATTCAGACAATAGAACGACTTTTGGAGCAGTTGGATATTAAGGTAATTGTTAAGGAAGTGGGGCAAGGTTTTGGTTACGAAAGCCTAAAAACGCTTTTTCAACTACCAATCGAAGCAGTTGATTTTGCGGCAAGTGGCGGCACTAATTTTGCAAAATTAGAACTACTCAGAAGCGAACCTGTCAAGCAGGAAATCTATTCTAAACTCGCACTCATCGGTCATAGTGCCGAAGATATGGTCAATATTTCTAATCAAGTATTAGAAGAATTGGGCGACAATGTTCGTTGTAATCAAGTGATTATATCTGGTGGCGTTCGTAGTTTTTTGGATGGCTATCACTTAATCAATAAGCTCAATACCAATTGCGTTTATGGTCAAGCGTCAGCTTTTTTAAGACACGCTAGAGAAGATTACGAAACACTTCAAAAATACGTTGAAGCTCAAATTCAAGGTTTAGAACTCTGTTACGCTTATTTGCGTGTCAGAAAATAATCGTTAGTTTTACAGAAACGATGAATAGATGAGTGAGTTTTCTAACGAAATTTAGCCAAGTAATGGCAAAACGCGTGAACAGGCTATCGCTGTTTCATACTTATAAGCAATAACTTATTCTATTTTTTTCATAAAAAAACAATACTCTTTGAAGATGTTTTCATTTTCAAAAATCGAAAATAATAAACTATGAAGTCCATTTCTGGCTTCTCGAAGCTATCAAAAACGGGAAAACTACGCTGGGTTGCAGAGAATTTTTTTAAAGACCCAAAATTAGTTGCTAGTGAATTAACCAGCTTTTGGCATGGCGATAATCACCAACAAAAAGTATTCGACGACTTTAGTGAAAATACTTTGAGTAACTATTATATGCCTTATGGCGTCGCTCCTAACTTTATTATCAATGGAAAAACATACTGTATTCCAATGGTGATTGAGGAGAGTTCTGTTGTGGCAGCAGCAGCAAGTTCTGCCAAATTTTGGGCAACGAGAGGTGGCTTCAAAGCAGAAATTATCGGAACGACCAAAATAGGTCAAGTTCATTTTACTTGGGAAGGGAGTAGCGAAAAGTTAAATGCTATATTCCCTGATTTGAAAGCAGCACTTCACGAAAAAAGCGCGGATTTGACCAAAAATATGCGAAATCGAGGTGGAGGAATTCTAAGTATTGACTTGATTGATATGACGCATTTGGAAGAAAATTATTACCAACTCAAGGTGAAATTTGAAACTTGCGACTCAATGGGAGCTAACTTTATCAATTCTGTCTTAGAACGTTTTGGTCAAATTCTTCAAACTTTTATGTTCTCTAGTCCAGCCATGAAAGGCAAAGAACGCGACGTAATTATCATTATGGCAATTCTATCGAATTATACGCCAGAATGCTTAGTTAGAGCTTATGTAGAATGTCCTATTGAAGATTTAGGTACTTTTGATGGAGGAAAAACAAGTGCGGAACTATTTGCATACAAATTCGATAAGGCCGTCAAAATTGCTAATATTGATCCTTATCGCGCGACAACACATAATAAAGGTATATTTAATGGTATAGATGCCGTTGTGTTGGCTACGGCGAATGATTTTAGGGCTGTCGAAGCTTGTGGTCACACTTACGCAGCTAGAGATGGACAATATCGTAGCTTAACCAAAACGAGTATCGAAAATGGAATATTCAAACTTTGGTTAGATATTCCGATGGCGGTTGGTACGGTTGGCGGCTTGACTTCTTTGCATCCTCTAGCAAAGCGTTCTTTGGAAATGTTAGGCAATCCTTCAGCCAAAGACCTCATGTCTATTATTGCAACAGTTGGCTTAGCTCAGACTTTCGCTGCTGTCAAATCATTAACAACTACGGGAATTCAAAAAGGACACATGAAAATGCACCTAATGAATATTTTGAATCACTTAGAAGCAACCGAAAAAGAAGTAAATCAAGCCGTTGAATACTTCAAAGAACGGATTGTTTCTTTTACTTCTGTCCGAGAATTTTTGAATAACTCGAGGGAAGTGGTGGTAATTAATAATTAATAATTATCAATTAATAATTACTTTGACTGGTGTGGCTAACTAAAGAACTCTTATAAGTGAAGAAAAATAAATAAGTTGCACCATTATATAACTTTATTTTTTTATTTAAAAGTGCTTAAAAAATTAAGCATA
>CAKZLT010000372.1 GCA_937127195.1 uncultured Saprospiraceae bacterium | reverse complement strand
ATTTTTGCATTTCGTCATTTCGTCATTTTAGCGCGCGCTAAAATGCAAAATTCATTTTTCAGTCATTTTAGCATTAAATTATAAAATATCAATATGTATTATATTCTGATTATTAGCTATTTAAAAAATATTTTTATTTTTGCATTTTAACGCGCGCAAAAATCAATTTTAAAGTTAAAATTAATAAAAAACCACTTATTTTTCATTAAAATTTTGTTTTTTATTAATTTTACGCGCGTTAAAATGCAAAATTCATTTTGACATTAAAAAATCATCCTATTAAAGAAAATACAATGGCAAAATTTATTGTTTTTGGTAATCAAAAAGGTGGAATTGGAAAGACAACATTGACCATTTTAATGGCGACAGGCTTGAGTCAACCTCCTTTTAATAAGAGGGTTTTAGTAATTGACAATGACAATCAAAAAAGTGCGATTCGATTAAGGGAATATGATGAAAAAAACTATGAAAAAGATCAACCTCCTTATCTTATTCGAGCGATGTCTTATCAGCAAATAGTTGCTTCAATTTCGGATATTGATGAAATGTATGACTATGTTTTTATTGATACGCCTGGAAAATTAGATGCAAATTTACCCCCAGAATCTCAAGAAGTCACCAAAATTTTATTGTTAACAGATTATTTATTCATGCCATTTAAGGCCGGAGCTCTAAATTTGGATGCAACAACCGATTATGTGAAAATTTTATTACAAGCCCAACAACATCGAAGTTCAAGCAATCGACCTTTAATGATTTATGGCGTTGTGAATTTTTATAAAGAAAGAAGCAGAATTAATAGAGAATTGAAAGAGGAGTTAATTTATTTAAAAGAAAATATTGGACTTTCTTTTATGGAAACTCCATTGAAACAATACATTTCTTACGAGTATTTAAATACTTATGAAACGATGTATTTACCTAAAAGTAATGATCCTGCTAATATGAATTTTTCGATTTTTTTAAATGAATTTTTTAAGAAAACTCAAGGATAATGACGAAAAAAAAAGGACCAAAAAGAAGTAGATTTGAAGGGATTAATTTGACTTCTTTAAATACAGAAGCAGCAAAAGTAACAGGACAAATTCCAGCATTAAATACAGTAAATAAACAAGAAGAAAATAATATAAAAAAAAGTAAAAAAGGAAGGCCAAAATCTAGTTCTCGTAAGCCATTAAATACAGCTATTGAACCTAAAAATAAACAGCGATTAGAGTTTCTGGCAATGTTAAATAATGGTAGTATTGCGGATGAATTAAATAAGATTTTGGAATATTATTTTTTGAATATAGAACGAATAGATGAGTTGATAGAGACAATTGAGAAACAAAAAAGAAAATTAAAGTAAAAAACAAAAAAAACGAGCCTATTCTAATTTGTTAGAATAGGCTCTATAAAAAATTTCTTAACCCCAATGACGTATTCCATTTAACTTTCAAGTCAAATATAACAACCATTTATTAAAGATGGAGACATTATATAATAATGCGCTTAAATCCTCAATAGTTGACCCTATTTAGTCAATAGACCTACTATACAGGTATAATATTTTTCTATATTCAATATCAATATATTATCATTAAAGATTTCAATAAAGAAAAACGATTCCCAAAATTGGAAACAAATATAGATAAAAAAAATATTTATATTGTTGATTATTAATTATTTATGCTATATTTTAATCTTGGTATATTATTTTCTGCTTATATGTAGTTAATTAGTTGTGAAAAAGAAAATTGTTTTTAGTTCGTATTTATTTGGTGTTTAAGGTCCCATCCCATAAAGGATGGGATTTCGCTTTCTAGACCTTCGTTTCCAATTCAGTCTGTTCCTTTATTTTATTCAAAAACCTGCCATTTTTTAAAAAAAAACAACATTTAAAGACAAAATGTCATGCTGTTTTTGGTTTTTAGTGCCATTTTGACACGATTTTCGTGATGGTATCAGAGTTGATAGGTTATAAATATAATTTGGTAATTAGTTAAACTTAAAAAATAAAGAAAATGAGACGACATCAATTTAGTCCTATTCACAAAGAATTAAATGGTCTTGCCCAACTAATGGGAAATGTTTTAGGAAAGGATATGTATGAATTATCTAAGCCGCTTAGAGGTATTTATCCAGCAGTGAATGTAAGAGAAACGGAAAAAGATTATTGGCTAGATTTAGTTGTGCCAGGAATAGATAAAGAAGCTATTAATATTCGATTGGATAGAGATGTTTTAGTGATTTCTTATGAAAAAGTAGAAGAAACGATTAAAGCGGATCAAGAGAAATTTTTAAGAAAAGAATATAATATTCCTTCATTTAAGAGGTCTTTTACATTACCTAAAACAGCAGATATTGAAAAAATTAATGCAAATTATCTTAATGGAATATTGACTTTAAACATTGCTAAAAAAGAAGTTGAAGTACCTAAAAAAATAAATATATTGTAGTTGTTAGGTAAATAATAAGGTGAAAAAGTAGGTTTTGGATTGTAATTTTTAGTGAGCAATAGGTTTTAGACCGTTAGTGTGAAAAACATTAACGGTCTTTTTTTATTTTTGAACAATGAAATCAGCTCATTTTATTATAGAATCACGTCAGGAATTAACCGCTTTTCAACAAAAAGTAATTATTGCAATTATTGCCAATCTTGATTTGGAAAAAAATACAAGAAGTTTAAGCTTTAAAGCAAGGAGTTTAATGGAAGGAATTGAACCCAAAATGACTTATGATGATTTAAGGCAAGAAACACTTCTATTAGTAGGAAAAGTATATGAAATAGAAGAAAAAGAGCGGTTGTTGCAAATTTCCATTTTAGAATCAATTGAATTCATAAAAGGGCAAGGTATTATTAAAATGTTGATTCCCAAAGAGTTACTCCCGTATTTATTAAGCATAAAACAAAGCTATCGTTTAAAGACGTTAAAACATTTAATCCATTTCCGATCAAAATTTTCAGTTAAGTTATATCTAATGTTAGAAGCTACTCCTGAAAAAACGATTGAAGTTAATCAATTAAGGGCATTACTAAATATTTCCAATCAATATAGAGATTATGCCACTTTTAAAACTAGAATCATTCTACAAGCTCAAAAAGAACTTCATTTAACAGACTTAGCTTTCACTTTTCAAGAGATTAAAGAAAGTAGAAAAATCGCTAAAATTACCTTTAAAGTTCAGCCACTTTCCCAATTATATTTAAATAATGGACAAAATCAATTATTGAAAAAAATAGTTAGGGAATTCGGCACTACAAGTTTACAAGCACAAAAAATTGTATTAAAATTTATACCTGAAGAAATACATCATACATTGTATGAAATCAAATCTAGGCATCGAACAGGGCAAATAAAAACAAGCCTAGGCGCTTATACTATTAGCGTATTTGAACAATTATTAAAAGCTCCCTATTAGATAATAATAATTTGATTTTGAATAATATAAGCTAATATCTGTCAGGGAATTGACTGAAAAATTACCTTTATCAATTTTTAGGTAGACCAATATTAAATTAATCTTGTATTTATTGTATATTTCGCTGTCTAAAAATCATTATTGTCAATTACGAAATCGAATATTATGCAAAAAAACAAATACAATTTTTTTATACGTTCATTTATATTGGTAATACTAGGAATGGGGTTTTCTGTTCAAAGTAATGCCAGTCACTTAATGGGAGGAAATATAACTTACTCTGATCTCGGTGGAGGGTTATATTCTGTTAATTTAACAATCTTTAAGGATTGTAAAAGTTTTATTCAAAATTTAAATTCTATTCAATCAGTTACTTTTGCTTCTGCTACTTGTGGTACTCAAACAGCAACATTAACTAATGTTGGTGGCGCTTTTGTAGAAACACCGCTTTGTCCATCAGAGCCAGATAGATGTGATATAAGTAATACTTCATCTCCTTATGGAGTAGAATCTTGGTTATATCGAGGAACAATACAGTTGCCTGCTGGTTGTGGTAATGATTGGGTGCTTTCTTGGAGTTTATGTTGTAGAAACAACGCGATTACAACACTAACTAATGCGGGAAACTTTTATATCAGTTCAGAATTAGATAATACGGTTTCAAACAGTTCTCCATCTTTTAATAATAGTCCTGCTTTTTTCTTATGTGTTAATCAAGAAAACAGGTATAATAGTGGTATGACTGATATCGAGAATGATTCTTTAGTTTATAGCTTGGTTGATTGTCAAACTGGACCTGGAGCATCTGTTCCTTATGTTAGTGGAATAACTGGACAAGCTCCATTATTTGCTAATTATATGAATGTAGATTCAAGAACAGGGGAAGTAAGTGTATTTCCTAATTCTATACAAACTGCCGTAATTTGTTTAATGGTGGAAGAATATCGAAATGGGGTTAAAATAGGGTCTATAATAAGAGACCTTCAATTTGAAGTTACTCCATGTTCTAATAATACGTTACCAATTATTTCGGGAATAAATGGTAAAGCAGATTCTTCTGGAATAACAGGACAGCTAGATATAACGGCTTGTGCTGGGCTTGAAACTTGTTTCAAAATACAAGGTTTTGATGCAGAGGCTACTCCTACTGCACAACAACAAACCTTTGAAATGAGGTGGAATTATGGTATTAATGGCGCTTCATTTGTTGTAGATTATAATTTACCATATCCTGTCGGAGAACTTTGTTGGACGCCAACTGCCGCAGATATTGGAGAAAATAATTTCTTTGTAATCGTTGAAGATAATTCTTGTCCAATTATAGGAAGTAATATTTATGGATATAAAATCAATGTAGTCCAAGGCTTTGGTGTTGATGCAGGAATAGATACAATAGTTGGAGGTGGAGATACTGTTCAATTAAATCTTGTAACAACAGGATCAAATATTACTTGGAGTCCAACAACAGGATTATCTTGTACAGATTGTTCTGATCCACAGGTTGTTTTGGGTGAAGGAATGTCCATTACTTATACTGCTACTGTTACAGATGATAATGGTTGTAATAACTCGGATGAAGTAACCATATCAACATTTGCGGTTTCTACTCAAGATATTCCTACTCAATTGAGCTATTGGAATATCTATCCAAATCCAGTAACAACTCAATCAATTCTTGAATATCAGCTTTCTGAAAAGAGTAGCGTTAATATCGAATTGTTTAACATTTTAGGAGAACAATTAGCTATTGTCGAAGACCAAAATCAAGATAGAGGCACTTACCAATATAGATTAAGTGAGTATTTATCTGGTAAAGCTAGTGGCATTTATTTCATAAGAATGAATATCAATGGTAAAAGTCTTACACAAAAAGTAATACTTAGATAAGATAGTGTTATGCTTTAATTATTGATGGTCATATAGTTAGGAAAAATAATTCTTAACTATATGACCATTTTTTATACAAATAAAAAAAATTTAATATTTTAACTATTAATTTGACACTTTCCATAATTCCATTATTTTTGAGAAAAATTATTTAGAATTATATTATTTTAATTATGGGGTTATTAAAATAATAATTTAATATAATGATTTGCAGGTGTTTATAAATTATATTTAAATGTGATAAACAAAAAAGTCCCCTATAAAATACACGAATGTATTCTATAGGGGACTGGATTTTAGCTTAAAA
>CAKZLT010000371.1 GCA_937127195.1 uncultured Saprospiraceae bacterium | reverse complement strand
AATGATATAACATCTTGATAATCAAAAGTTATTCACTCATTATATCATTCCTTAATTCCGTCATTGTACTTATAATAATATAATTATTCTTTTTTAAAAATAGTTAATCTGTGGTTGTCCCAAATAAGCAACGATTTCGACAATATAATTCAACATAGTGTAGTTTTTAGTGTATTTAGTGTGTTTTTAGCTTTAAAAAATCATAAATTCTCGTAATGAAAAAGGGCGTTACTCGTCATTTGATTATGCACGACCCATTGTGGTTTCATGTGTATTTTTCCTAGATACCTAGCTGTAAAGTTATACATTGAGCCTTCGACGGACATATAAGTCTGTCCATTATTGTAAAGTCTCTGCTCAAAAGTTTGCAAGTAAGTACCAATCATCCCCTTTGCAGGGTTAGCTTCATCATATAAATATTCTTCTTTTCCTTTTTGAACGACCATTCGTTCTTCTGTAAAAATATCAGAGCCTAGCGTAAAAATATGTTCTCCTCCAAGTGCAATTTGAATAGAACCAACACCCGACCAATAACGGTCATTTCCATCCCCCAAATATGGAAAAATATCGTTATAAGTATTCAAAGCCACTCTTCCCATTATTTTTGCACCATAAAAACCAACCCTTTGGTTTCTTCCTTGAGAATTTACAACAAAATTTGATGCAATAGTCAAAGAATTATAAAAAGGGTTTTTAATTGCCGTTCGAGTACTGTTACTAAAGGTATTAAGTGGCATCTCCATATCTGCCAAACCACCCCAACCATAGGTTGTACTAATACTCATTACGCCATCCAATTGTAATTCTGGCTTCAAAAATGGGTTTTTGGATGCATATCTTCTTGCTCCTATTCCAAAATTATATATATCACCTGCCAAGTTAACGGCTGGCATTAAAGTATTCTTACCTATTTTTATCTGTTTAGAAAATCCAACTGCTGCACTCATCCGAAAGCCGCCATTAAAATTAAAAAAACCTCCAATGCTAAAATTAACATTCAAAAATGGGCTACGAACGGGGTTTTCTGGAAGTTGCAAATTAACAATAGGTTTTTGAGCTTCTATGTTGTTTACTTGCCTTTCTGGTACGGCCATCCAATCTGCCACAAAGTTTGGCTCAATTACATTCTTTTTTGTAATTGTTTTTGGAGTAGTAGTCAAAGCGTTTGAAGGCTTTGTTGAATGTGTGTTTTGCCCATAGGTCTCCACCCTACCCAAAGTAACAAGTACAATGAGTATGATGAGCAATAAATACTGTCTCATAGTGTGTGTTCTTACAGTAAATTACTAATCATCATGTTTCGTAATTACGAAACACTGTTTTTTACTTCTTGATTATTTGCATTTCAAAATTAAAAAACAAAGCAAAAAACTCCCTTAGGAAGTATTCTAGTTCGTTTCTGTTTTGATACAGAAATACTCAAAATCTATTTGTATTAAATTGTATTAAGTGCGAAGCAGTGAATAGTGTACAGGTTTAGGTTTGACATTAGTCTAATAGTACATTAAAAATGTATTAATGGATAATGCCGTAAGAATTACCTTCAGAAAGGCAAAACTTTCTTAATTGTACTTTATGTAAGTTAATAGTGATGATGAAATATAACGGAGATGGTGTTCTACTGTTATTTCATCTAAAAATTAGGATATTTGTTTGAATTTAGTGTGTGTAAATCTCATTAACTGTAAGATTGTTAATTCATTATAGTTAATTAAAGTGTCTTGTTTTTAAATTTTTTAGTGCTTTTTTTATAAAAGTACATAATAATCTTTATCAAGTCAAGTACATTCCATATTTTAACATATATTTTTTTTCTAGCCATGAAAAATGTTGATAATCAATAAAAAACAAAATCTACCTCAGGTGTAAACTTTTTTTTAAAAAATAGTTTATATTTTTCTTTGTTTTTAATATAAAAAGCTGTTTTTTCGCTTATCCAAGAAACGTTTTTATTACTTTTTGGAAAGTATAACTTTCCAAAAAGGTTAAAGTGAAACATTCTAATTGGTTATTTATAAGTCATTGTAGAAAATGATAAAAATTGTATAACACCTTGATTATTAAAGGTTGTTTTGTCAATAATTCTGCTTTTGTACTTATTAGAAATAACTAAGTAACGTTCAAAAAATAACTCGCCAAATGATGAAGTTATTTTTCTCCGTTACTAAACAGTGAGCAATATATATATTATGTCAGCATTTAATGTTCGTTTGGAGGTAATGAAAACTATTGAAAACCAAGTTTCTAGTTTTATTGATAAGTTTTTAATACCCATTGAAAAAATTTGGCAACCTACTGATTTTCTTCCAGCTTCTGATTCCGATAGTTTTTTGGAAGAACTCAAAGAAATTCGTGAAGTATCAAAAGATTTAAGTTATGACTTTTGGGTGGTACTAATCGGTGATATGGTTACGGAAGAGGCTCTACCAACCTATGAATCGTGGCTAATGGATGTCGAAGGTATTGACCAACATAGTAAAAGCGATTGGTCTAAATGGGTACGTCATTGGACTGCCGAAGAGAATAGACACGGCGATGTTCTGAATAAATACTTATATCTTTCGGGGCGTGTCAATATGAAAGAGATAGAAAAAACTACTCAATATTTGATTGCCGATGGCTTTGATATTCAAACAGATAGAGACCCGTATAAAAACTTTGTTTATACGAGTTTTCAAGAATTGGCAACGCACATTTCTCATAAGAGAGTCGCTAAATTAGCGATGAACAAAGGGAATAAGCTGCTTGGTAAGATGTGTCAAATTATTGCTGGCGACGAAATGCGTCATTATTTGGCTTATCGTGAGTTTGTCAAAACTATTTTTGAACATGATCCAAGTGAAATGATGCTAGCATTTACAGACATGATGAAAAGAAAAATCATTATGCCGAATCACTATATTCGAGAATCTGGACAACAAGTGGCGGATGCTTTCTCTCAATTTTCGATGGCAGCACAGCGTATTGGCGTTTATACGAGTTATGATTATGTCGATATTATGCGAAAATTAATCAAATACTGGGACATTACTAATCTTATGGGGCTGACAGAAGAAGCTGAAAAGGCTAGGGATTATGTAATGAAATTGCCTGATAGAATGGTTCGTGTAGCAGAACGCATTCATATTCCAGATGAAATGACTCAATTCAAATGGGTAGAACCGAATGGTACTTTATAGTATTCATAAAAAAAGAACCAAAAAGAAAAATAAAGCCCTGTCTTGATATTTGGTCAAGAGAGGGCTTTATTTTAATACCTGTGTAGTGACTCATAGAGTTAAAGAGAAATGGTTGCGAAAAATGTAATCATTCCTTGATGAAATAAGTAATTTAGTCTTCTGTTTAGTGTATAGAATCGCAGATGCCCTTCTTGCTAAAAAATGTTTTTTTCAAAACCTATTCTACTTCAAATGCAATAGTTTAGCTTTTTCGGCTCTTTTTTATAAAAGTATTTTTAATAAAAAGCATAAACTCTTATATTGAAACGTTTTAATAATCATAAAAATTTATATTCGTACAATATATTCAACCGTTATTAAAAAGGTAACGAAAACAAATTGACGTATGTGAGACAATATAGAAGTCCTTTTTTTTTCTAAATTTGTCGAAACCGTTAATTAAAAATATTTTAGATGAAACGTATTTTACCTATTCTAGTTGTAATGCTAGTCGCTTTGACCAGTTCTAATTTGCAAGCACAACAATTGGACAAAACGAATCAAACAAATAATGAACACAGACATGGTGCTTGGTGTGGTTCTCTTCTTAGCGCAGAGCAATTAGCACGTCATGAGGCTTTTGTTGAAGAATATTACCATAGAGGTGGCAAAGAACGATATCAAGCTAATGGAAGGGCGACGAAGTATGTTCCTATTAGTTATCATATAGTCTCCAAATCAAATAGAACAGGAGGTAGAAGTATAAAAGATGCACTCAATGACTTATGTGTTTTGCAACAAGATATGTTGCATGCGGATATTCAATTTTACTTGAAACCCAATGCAAATAAAGGAAACGTAATGATTCAACTCATTCCAAATGATGGTTGGCTCAATGGTTCGGTTGGTGCGAATACAGGTCAATTTACATTGATGACTAGCTTAAATAACGATCATACGGCTGTCAACCTTTACCAAGTAAAAACAATTCGAGGAACTTCAGGTTTATTAGGTATTGCAACTGGTGCTGGTAACTCATTTTTTAATGGAGGAGCAATCAGTACAGCTACAAATGCCATTTTTGTTAAAAATGGAGAAGGAGATAAAGACCATACTTTAGCACATGAATTTGGACATCACTTTTCACTTCCTCATACATTTTATGGATGGGAAGGTGATGCTGCTACTACTTCTGATTATGTATGTGGTGCAAATGCTCCCGCAGATAAATCAAAATACGACGGTTCTAACTGTACAACTGCTGGTGATCGTCTTTGTGATACAGACCCAGATTACATCAGGCAAGGATTTCAGTGTAGCGGAACAGTAACGCTTCATACTTGCCAACAAGTAGATGCGAATGGCGGAACTGGTTTTGCAGAAGGTGCTAATGTAATGTCTTATGGTTTTGGTTGTGTGAATAAATCATTTTCTACCGACCAAATTAATACGATGGACGCACACCTAACTACACACCTTTCTTCATTTATTGCTAATACACCTAGCCTTGATGTAATCGCAGGAACTTCTGCATTAAATCCTGCTGATGCAACTTTATATGATGCTGTAGTTTTAGATTGGAGTGCTGCTACTAATGCGACACATTATGGTATTGAAGTTTCTTTAGTATCTAATTTTTCTGCTAGTGCCATCATTGAAACAGCAGTAGTTGGAGGAACAAGCTACACTGCAACAAGTCTTCAGCCTAATAGAAAGTATTATTGGAGAGTTATTCCTTTCAACGAAACGGATTTCTGTGCAACTACTTCTGCTACAAGCGATTTTACAACAAGTAATAACGCAACAAGCACAAGAACTATTACAAGCGTGAACAACGTATCATTACGTCCTAACTTCACAACTTCAGGACAGTCAGTGAATTTGATTGTAGATGCAATTGAATCTTTTGAAGCTGATATTAATGTATATAACGTTCAAGGACAATTGGTTTCTCAAGCTGTTCAAACTGCTTTTCAGGTTGGAAATAATGTACACCAAATCAATACTTCAGGTTTTACTTCTGGTGTTTACTTCGTGACTATGCAAACAGAAACGGGTATTATTAACAAAAAATTAGTTGTTACTAAATAATCGTTTTTTGTAAAAAATAAACTGAAAGAGTCAATTTCTACAATAGGAATTGACTCTTTTTTTATACTTTTGAAAAAATAATTTTAGTAAACACAACCAATAATTATGAAAAAAATAGTTTTATTTGCCGTTGCTCTTTTTATAGGATTAAGCGCATGTAACAGTTCTGCGCCAAAAAAAGAGGCATTATCAAATCCAAGTCTTCAAAGTGAAGCGCAGCAACCTGGTCCTGTTTTGAAAAGGGTTTCTCTAGAGGTTTTTCAAGAAAAATTAGCTAGTGCAACTGAAGCACAAGTCCTTGATGTAAGAACTCCACGAGAATGTGCTGATGGTATGATTGAAAATGCTCAAAATATCAATTTCTATGATGATGATTTTTCAGCTCAAGTAGAAGCATTAGATAAAAATAAGCCTGTTTTTTTATATTGTAAAAAAGGTGGTAGAAGCAGTCAAGCATTAAAGGTATTGGAAGGTTTAGGTTTTCAGGAAGCCTATGAACTTGAAGGAGGTTATAGTGCTTGGAAAGCTAAATAATTCTGAATGCTCCGCTGTTACGATTAAATTAATAGCGGAGCATTTAACATTCTTCATTCAGAATTCAAAAAAAGTTACTCTTCAATTTCGTATTGTTGTATTTTACGATATAAAGTACGCTCCGAAATACCCAATTCGGCGGCAGCATCTTTGCGTTTGCCTTTGTGTTTTTTGAGTGCTTTTTCAATCAAATCGCG
>CAKZLT010000370.1 GCA_937127195.1 uncultured Saprospiraceae bacterium | reverse complement strand
AACTAGAACAATTGGTTTTTTTATTAAAAAATAAATCCATTCCTCGTCGCTCAGATTTTGTTAAAGTATTTTTATTATAATTTTCAAACTGGTCATAGCGGCTATAACCGCTAATTAGGCTACGCTCAAAATTGGCGAGCGAACGAGTAATAACAAAAGCATCGGGTGTTTTTGAGTAAGCATCATTGGACATTTGGACGTAAGTCGAGTTATTTTTTAACCGTTCTACGATATATAAAATATTAAAATCAAACTCGTTGTGTTCTTGAATAGGAACGAGCGTTTGCATCTCCAGAGTCGGTACTCCGCCTGCGCTTGTATAATAAGGATGATAGGCTAAGTTAACTAAAGTTGGCGCATTTTGCGTTCCGATTCTATCTTTTACACCCAAACTCAAAGCAACTTTATCGCTAAATGCCAAATTTGGAGCATGACAAGAAGCACAACTCACAGTGCTATCCGAAGACATAATTGGGTCAAAAAAGAGTTTTTTGCCTAATGCCCAGCGTTTTTTTGAAAAGTGATTGTCATCAGGCTCAACAATATTCGGAAAACCTTCGGGGATTTCCATCAAATCAAAGAATAGAAGTGGCTCTATCTCTACCTTAGTACAAGAAAAAACTAAGACAATAATTAAAAAAGTATAAAACCACTTCATGATTTTCATATTTAAAATCTATTGAACTAATAATTTCTTGGTGATAACGGTTTGACCATCTTTGACCAATTGCACAAAATATAAACCAGCTTGTTCAAGCTGAGTAGAAATGGGTTGATTGCTTTTTAGGTTAGTAATCAATTCAATTTTTTTACCTAAAACATCGGTAATCAAGACTTGATAATCCGAGTTTTCTGTTGCTTCTATCAGAATATTAGTTGCTCCAGTCGTTGGATTTGGAAAAACACTAAAGTCCTTAATTTCACTAAAATCAATAATAGAAGTAGGGTGCTGCTTAAAAACTAACTTATTAAAATTAGATAATACTTTAAGAGCATCGCCACTAAAACCATGTTCAAAAGCACCGCCATTAACGGATATATTACTGAGAGCAAATGCATAATCTGCATATACATCAATGATAACTTCATTGTTGGAAGCCGTAGCAGTAGAACTGATTTCTGTCTGAAAATAGTTATTATTTCCTAAGCCGTGTAATTCTATATCTTGATTATAATTACTACTACCTTTACCTTCTAAGGCTACAAAACGATAGCCCGAAGACCATCCCCAATGCATAGAAGGTGCTTTTGGAGCTAAAGGATGTGTTGCATCATAGCTTGCTGGGTCAAGGTGATTTGTTGCAGAGTCAACACCGATATAAAATCGAATAGCTTCAACAGAAGTAATATTATGATTTCCTAAATCAATAACGGTTGCTGCCGAAGCATCTACAAGCGCGTAAACATTATTAATTTCAGTTTCGATACCGCCGTCATGAACTACGGTGAATTGTGATAAATAATATTCTAATCGACTGATATTGAAATCGTCACCTAAGTTGTTTTGCGCACCTGTATTGAGAGCAAAAGGAACAGAACCTAACTGGTGATTAATGTTCAATTTCACCATATTTTGAGAAAAAACATTGGCATTGAACATTAAAAGTGCCGTAAATAGGAATAAAAATTGTTTCATATTTTTTTGATTTAAAAAGTCTAGGAGATTTTGCTGGTCTAAACTTTATATTCGTGATTTTCGTTATTAGAATAGCCTTTTTTAGCAGCATTTATTTCGTAAAATGGAAATTTCTAATAGTATTAAAAATTGATATTACGCAAGACTAGATTTTAGACCTTGCGCAATATCAGCTAAGTAGTCAGTCTAACATATTTGCGAAAAATATTACCCTTATTACTTTTTCGTGGGTCTGTCATACTGACAGCAGCCATGCAAATTATTATAAACTTCATCTTTGGCTTTGGCTTTTTCAGTATCGTAACCTACGGCGGCTATTTTTTTATGAATATCTTCCAATTTAATTTTCTTAGGATTATATCTAACCGTAATCATTTTTGTCTCCGTATTCCAAGTTGACCAAGAAATTCCTTTAACACCTTTTAGTGCATTTTCAATTGTATTTTTACACATCCCACAATTGCCATAAACCTTAAATTTTACTGTTTTCTTTTTAGCAAGTACAACTACTTTCTGAATGTCATTACTGGCTTGAACATTTGTTGTTGCTCCCAAAGCAAATAATAAACACAAGCTCAAAACTAAACTCAACTCTTTCATAACTAATGATTTTTTTTTAAAAATGAGAAAATTACATTAAGTAATCTAAACAAAAATTTTCACGTATTGGTTTCAGACCGTGTCGGTTTTGAAAACCATAGCCGTTAGGCTAAGCTTTAAAACGCCCCAAAGGGGCATAAGCAATAGCATAGGGCAACGCCCTATGTAGCGAAAAAAGCGTAATTATCGCC
>CAKZLT010000369.1 GCA_937127195.1 uncultured Saprospiraceae bacterium | reverse complement strand
TTTGCTAATTTAAAATAAATTTAGCGGCAAAATTACTTTGAATGAAGTTATTTCGCAAGTACTTGGTATATTAATACTTCTTAACATTTTTGAGGTTTATTTTTTTAAAAAAAGAGAAAAATGTAAAAGCGTTTTTATTAAAAAAAATATAGAATGAAAATATTACAAAAAGCTATTCCAATTATTATGCTATGTTTTTTGATGTTGCCAATATCAATTTTGGGGCAAGAGGAAAACACACGATTGATTAAAACAAAAAAATTTAAGCAATTAGAGTTAAAAAGAGCCGTGGCACAAGCTAAAAAGCTATCGGAAGGCGTGTTGATTATTCGATTAACTTCTAATAATCGAAAAATTAAAGCCTTGGAAAATTTGGTTCGTGACCATCCTGATAGTAATAGACATAGAAAACTGCTAAAAAAAACAAAGCAAAAAACATTGGATATGCAAAAGGCAACAATTACAGCTTATTCCAATTTTTATGCTTTTTCGGATGTCCATTTTATTATGGATTTGGATATGAAAAAAATATTGAACGGAACAAAAAAAGGTATTTTTTACAATGAATATCTTGAAAAAGACACGACAATTGATATTACAGGTAAGGATTTTTTCTTTTCTTATATAGGAAACCCTTCGGCGGGTACTAATACGCGTTCGTTATTGATAACGGATAGTAAAAATCAGTTAGTTCCTAAGCCATTTCCGTTTAGTATTTTATTTGCGAATGCCTTAGATAAAGTTTTATTCAAACCAGACTCCAAAATAATTATAGATGCGGTTTTGCGTCAACAAGAGGCATTGAGAAATTTTTATGTTAAGGCAAGAGGTAAGTTAGGTAAACAAGAAGGGTTGTTAGAAAGAGAAGAGTTGAAAGAAACAAAACAGTAATGTGTAAAGCCTCGTTTTCATTTTTAAAAAAACTCAAAACGAATAGTGTGCCAATGAAATATAAGACATATTCGATGGTTTCGGAAATGAAAAGTGATAGCGTAGTCGCTGGAAATTCTTTGCTTAGTAAGTGTAATAAAATAGCTGAAGTGAAGGCAAAACCAGCTATAAGTAACGTTTTGTCGGCTTTGGTCATTAGATTGTTTTGATGTAAAATATGGGTGTAAAGGTATATAGGAAAAAAATAAAATGCTAATTAGTGGCTTTTATTTTAGAAATAGGTTACAAAAGACTATCTAACAACGTTATATAAAAGTATATAAAGTCGGAAGAGTGCCTATTTTTTTTCAAAGAAGAATCTAAAACTATTAATTAATGAAACGTTTACTATTATTATCAGTCATAGTATTGAGTACTATGCAGCTTTCTGCCCAAAGTTTTTTTAATCTGGGAAACTGGCAAATCAAAAAAGCAGGTATTCATCTAGGTATGGATATGGATATGTTGAATCAAGGGCTTAATCACGAATACTTTCTGAGTATGTCAAAAGAACAAACGAATAGTGATTTCGAATCAATGAGTTTTTCGAATGATAATGATATGTATTCGATGGTTTGTGAAAATCCTAATATTCGATTAGAAATGAGTTTGGTTTCTCCATATTTCAAAAATACGGAATGGCGTTTTGCGTTAAATACTATTATTAATCGTATTGATGCGATTTCTTATTATAATTCGGATGGTTACGGTAATTCAGATTATTTGAATTTTAATTCTTATGGTAATGAATTATCTTTAGAAAGTGTGTTATTAAAATCAGTACCATTTATGAAGTTTTTTGAAGTTCATGGTGGTGTCGGAACGAATATAGGATACTCTTTTGGAAACTCTTTGGATATATATGGTTCTTCTTCAAATTATACAGCGAACCAATTGAATTTCAATAACCTGAATGAAGTTTCTAATACGGTCTCTAGTCCAAGTTATGAATACTTCAGTGAATATTATCAATTGAATAACGGAATCAATCAACGTGCATTTGTTCAATTAGGAGCAAGTATGACTGTTTTTAATAGAATAGAAATGGGATTTGATGCCAGAGGAGGCTTAGGTTATCGTGGCGTTTTTGGTGCACCAGTAGCATTCACAATGCTAAAAGCATTTAGTGTATCTGCTAAGTATGTTTTTCAAACTCCGCGTAAGGTACCATTTACGAAAGTAGCAAAACCAGCAACTTTATAATAAGTACATGAGCAAAAGTAAGAATTCTTTAAGATAAAAAAGACGATTATATCATTTGTAAAAGTGTTATAATCGTCTTTTTTTTATTCAAAAAAATACTCCTGCGCCAGTCGATAGGTATTTACATGAGCATCGACAATGGTGGCAATTCGTTCTGAATAACCACCGCCCATACTGACAGCAACAGGGATGTTATTCTTTTTGCATTGCTCAAAAACGATTGCGTCGCGCTCTTTGCATCCATTCAAAGACAAGCCTAATCGACCTAACTTATCGGTTGCCAAAACATCTACTCCAGCCTGATAAAAAATAAAGTCGGGTTGAACCATTTCAATCAACATCGGCAATGTTTTAGCTAGTTTTGATAAATATTCATCGTCTTCTGCACCATCTGGTAAGTCTATATCTAAGTCAGATTGCTCTTTTCGGAGAGGATAATTTTTTGCACCATGCATACTAAATGTAAATACACGCGCTTCATTTCGAAATATTTCTGCCGTTCCGTTGCCCTGGTGTACATCCAAATCTACAACTAATATTTTCTGTGCAAGTCCTTCTTTTAATAAAAAATTTGAACCTAACGCTATATCATTTAGTAAGCAGAATCCTTCGCCTCTGTTGGTAAAAGCGTGATGTGTTCCGCCAGCTATATTCATCGAAATGCCATATTGTTGGGCATAAAGTGCCGATTGAATAGTGCCTTGAGCGATGGTGATTTCGCGTTTGACGAGTTGTGCTGAAAGCGGAAAACCTGTTGCGCGAATTTCTTTTCGGGTAAGTTCTAAGTTCTTGAGTCGATGCCAATAATCAGCTTCATGCGTAGTCAAAATAGTTGCTTCGTCCAATGGTGTAGGTTCAAAAAAATTAACCGAAGTAACGATTCCTTCATAAATTAATTGTTCTGGAATGAGTTGGTATTTTTCCATTGGAAAGCGGTGCTTAACAGGCAAAGGATGTTGATATATTGGATGGTAAGCTATTTTTAGCATGAAAATGAATACTTTTTTTGAAATCAAATAATTACTCTGAAAAGAGAACAGAGAGAAGAGACCGCCCTTTGGGCTAAGAGAAAAGAGACGCTTTTAATAGTTGCCGAAGAATAGTTTATTTTTTATAAAAAAAATTACTTTCCATTTTTAAACGCTACTAATAAAAGCATCTCTTTTCTTTTAGCCCAAAGGGCGGTCTCTTTTCTCTTTTATAAAAAATGCTACGGATTAATAATAAAATTACCAATCAACGAAGAATTTTCC
>CAKZLT010000368.1 GCA_937127195.1 uncultured Saprospiraceae bacterium | reverse complement strand
AATTGTTAATTACTAATTATTAATTAAAAAAAATGAAGCATTGGTGGAAGATTTTGACTGTAATGATATTATTATACGTCCTAACAATAGGGATGTTAGCACCGCTAGCACCAGGGATTACTTCTGTCTCGCCAGAGAAAGCAATGACAGGGGAAGTTTTGACCATGCGAGTAAATGGCTATAATTCTAACTTTACAAAAAGTAAAGAAATCATTCGAGCATGGTTAGAACTCGATACCATGAACGCACTTTGTGCCGAATCTATCAAAATTATTGACGATACTCAACTAGAACTAACGTTCAGTATTCCTAGTAGTTTACCATCTCAAAAGATGATAGAATCCGCTACTTTGATTGTCAATAGCGACGTAGATGGTTCTTCTATCTTTCCAGATGCCATATTTATTAAGCAAGATACAACGCTTTCAGAGACATCATCAGAAGAATGGACAAGCTGCGCCGTAGAAAATCTATTTCCGAATGAAGCTTATAATTACCCATTCAGAAACATCTTAGTAGAAAGCATTCGTAATCTCTACTTTCATGTTCCGATGTGGTTTGGGATGATTTTCATCTTTTTAGCTTCTATGATTTATAGTATCAAATATCTTCAAAAAGGTAATCCTGTTTATGATATTCGTTCTCGCACTTTTGCTTCGGTTGGTATTTTATACGGACTTTTGGGATTACTAACAGGCGGAATTTGGGCGCAATACACTTGGGGGTCATTTTGGAGTTTTGATGTGAAGCAAAATATGTCGGCGATTGCCTTATTAATATATATGGCATATTTCGTTCTTCGTGGCTCATTCGAGGATTATGACAAACGCGCTCGAATAGGTGCGGTTTACAATATTTTTGCTTTTGCGGCATTGATTCCATTACTTTTCGTTATTCCTCGTATGACTTCTAGTTTACACCCTGGAAATGGTGGAAATCCTGGCTTCGGGGGGGAAGATTTAGACAATACTATGAGAACCGTATTTTATCCTGCGGTAATCGCATGGACACTTTTAGGGTTCTGGATTAGTCAATTATTATATCGATTCGAGAAATTGAAGTGGAAAGTTTTAGAAGACTTAGAAGATTAAAAAGAAAATACGGTACTTTTTAAAATTAACCTAATAATGAAAAGTATCTATTTTTAGATTTTCAAATAAACTTTTGAAATACTTTCTTTTTTAAAAATAAATTTTGTTGTTTTTTTAAAAATATTCATTTAATTTGCTGAGCGAAGTTTGACTTTTAGCTTAGCAAAGGAATTTTAACAATTATGAAAAAAGTTGCAAGTGTTCTTTTTATATGGTCAATCATGGCCACTACATTATTAGCTGCTCCTACGGAGAACGTTGATTTTTTTAGAAGTATCGGAAAAATATACGTTGTGGTTGCAGTACTCGTTGCTATCTTTTTAGGTATTGTGATATTTTTAGTTTTGTTAGAACGTAAAATTTCAAAGTTAGAAATTCAAATTAATGAAGCGTAAAATATAAGTTTCTTCAACTTTTAAGTTTTCATAGAGTTCAAGGAGTTATATTTTACACAACAAAAATAGCTTATAGACTATGGCTGGAAATTATAGTTTTTTTCAAAATGTCGAAAATTATTTCGATAATGCAGCTAAGCACACCGACCTTCCTAAAGGGCTTTTGAGTCAAATCAAAGCTTGTAATGCGGTTTACTCTATGCGTTTTCCTGTAAAAATGGGAGATGGCGATTATGAAGTAATTGAAGCTTATCGAGTGCAACACAGTCATCACCGACTACCTACTAAAGGTGGGATTCGTTATAGCAATGGCGTAAATCAAGATGAGGTAAAAGCATTAGCAGCCTTAATGACTTACAAATGTGCTATCGTTGATGTGCCATTTGGTGGTGCTAAAGGTGGTGTTCGTATTATTCCTAAAAATTATACCGAAGAACAATTAGAAAAAATCACTCGTCGTTATACAACCGAGTTGATTCGTAAAAACTTCATCGGGCCTGGTATTGATGTTCCTGCTCCTGATTATGGTACAGGCTCACGCGAAATGTCTTGGATTGCAGATACTTATGCGACTTTTCACCATGGAGAAATTGATGCTGCTGCTTGTGTAACAGGTAAGCCAGAAAAGCAAAATGGTATCAAAGGGCGTACAGAAGCAACAGGTCGAGGCGTATTTTATGCACTTCGTGAAGCTTGTAACTACGAGGCTGATATGGAAAAAATCGGCTTAACCAAAGGTATAGAAGGCAAGACAATGGTCGTGCAAGGTCTTGGTAACGTAGGTTATCACGCAGCTAGAATCTCGATTGAAGAAGGTGGCGTTAAGTTAATTGGTGTTGCTGAATATGAAGGTTCTATTCATAAGGCAGATGGAATTGACATTGAAGAATTGATGGCATTCCGCAGAAAAACGGGTTCTATCGTTGGTTTTCCTGGTTCTACTACATTAGAAACTAGAGAATCTGCTCTTGAATTGGAGTGCGACATTCTTGTACCTGCTGCTTTAGAAAACCAAATTACAATAAAAAATGCAGATCGCATTAAAGCGAAAATCATTGGAGAGGCGGCAAATGGTCCTGTGACTTACGAAGCTGATTTAATCTTGCGTGAAAAAGGTGTTATTGTAATTCCTGATATGTATATCAATGCAGGTGGTGTTACTGTATCTTACTTTGAATGGTTGAAAAACTTATCTCACATGCGTTTTGGTCGTATGGAGAAACGCTTCAATCAAACGGCTTATGATACAATTGGTAACGTTATCGAAAATGCTACTGGTAAACGCGTTTCTGCTAGAGACCGTAGATTATTAAGAGGTGCAGAACAAATCGATTTGGTTCGCTCTGGACTAGAAGAAACAATGGTTAATGCTTATCAGCAAATCCGTGAAATCTGGGCAGCAAATCCAGCTATCGAAGATTTGAGAACAGCAGCTTTTGTTAATGCTATCGAAAAAATCAGTTCTGATTATATCAGTTTAGGTATTTTCCCATAGTGGATACTAATATATACAAATGACTTAATTTTAATTTAAAGTTAAGTTTAATAAGGAACTTCAAATCATTTGGAGTTCCTTATTAATTTTACGATATTTGCATCTTAATTTTAAAAAAAATGGTATTCCTAAAGGAGAGGAATCACTGAATTAATTTAAAAAACACACTGCTTTTTTAGTTTTTTTAAAAATTTTGTATTTTATTTACATAGAAATACCATTTTTTATTCGTTAACATGTAAAAAGAAAACTTCTTTGAAGAATTTGTTTACAACAAAAAAAATAACTATCAAAGAAAGAAAAAAATATAATATGTCTCAACACAAATTAGATAAAATAGACTTGAAGATTCTAAAAATTCTTCAAAGTAATAGTAAGATCACCAATCTCGAATTATCTAAAACTATTGGTTTATCTCCTGCTCCTACTTTAGAGCGTGTTAAAAAATTAGAGTCTTCTGAAGTCGTTGATAGTTATCATGCCGTAGTAAAGCCTGAGGCTATTGGTTTGAGTGTCAAGACTTTCGTTTTGGTTTCTCTAGCTTGGCAAAAGGACAATGCATTGAATAATTTCCTTTCTAAAGTAAAAGAAATTGAGGAAATAACAGAATGCTATATCATTACAGGTGAAGCTGACTTTTTGATGAAATTGGTTTGTAAGGACATTCCAACTTATGAGCAACTACTTTTCAAAACGCTTTCTCAGATTGAGGAAATTGAAAGATTAAAGACATTAATGACACTTTCTACCGTAAAAGATAGTAAAGTATTGCCATTCAAATATGAGTAAAATAATTGACAATAGCTTTCGTTTATAAGCTTATTTTTAATTATTCATTTTATAAAAAAGGAACTTACGGTAATCGTGAGTTCCTTTTTTTATTGGAAAATATCTGTTATCTTTTTTATAAAAATGTTAAAAACTCCTCTAAAATCAAAAAACGAAGCCCTTTCGTCTAATATTTAGTTTCTTTTCAAAAAATCAACGTATATTAAAGTATAAAACAATTCAACAAAAATTTTGGAAAAAGTAATTCTTGACCTCTAAAAATGAAAAACAAATCAAATGAAAATAAAAGGGAAAGTAGTTTATAATAATTTAGGAACAGGTTTTTGGGGTATCATTGCTGAAAATGGCAAACAATATGAGCCAGCTAATCTTCCTAAGAAATTTCAAAAAGAAAACGAATCGATTAGCCTAAAAGCAAAAGAATCAAATGCTTTTTCGTTATTTATGTGGGGAACGCCCATTGAAATTATTTCAGCAGAATAAATTAGAAACGGGATATGAGACCGCCCTTTGGGCTACGAGAAGCGTGATGTTTTAGCGATAAATTATTAAGGTTTCACGCTTAATCTCGCCTCTCGTAGCCCAAAGGGCGGTCTCGACTCTCGCTTCCAAATAACAAAATCTAAAAAATATGATAGCATATATATATACAGCAAGTTTTGTGGTTGCCGCCGTAGGACTAATAAGCTGGTTTCTTTTTCAAAAGACGAAAGTCGGCACTAAAGCAAGTCTTGTTTTCTTTGGAGGAATTATTGCTTATTTGGCTTCACTTTTTCTTGCTCCAATGCTGATGCCAATGAAAGTAATGGTTTTGGCGAGAGATTTCACAGTATTAGCTGGAATTGGTTTTTTATTTAGCTTTTTTAAGTATAATAAATTAATTGCTGCGGGTGCTGTTGTCGTACTTAGTATGGCTTTTGGGATGTTTTACTTAGAATTATTGCAAGATACAATTCCAAATAGACGATTGCTTACTATTGAAAATGACAGCAATGCAGAAATTCTTGTCGAAGTAAAAGAAGGTACTAACATAGGACAAATTCAAAATATCATTGATAATTACAATTTGACTTATGAGCGTGCATTTAATAATATGTCAAGCCCAGAATTAACTGATTTAGATGATTATTACACCGTTAATATTCCTGATAATCAATTGGTTCATATTGATAAAATAAAAGCAGAATTACGCGAAACCATAGCTATTGAATATCTTGAAAATAACGAAATTGTTCAATTGGATGACAGTGAAGGTGGTATTCAGAAATCAGCTAAAAAACTCATTCCTAATGATGAATTTATTCAAAATCAATGGGGATTTGACTTGACGGGTTCTGGACAACTACATGCATTTCTAAAAGAAAATAATATTCAACCAAAAAAACGCGCGTTAATTGCCATTCTTGACACAGGTGTAGATTCTGAACACGAGGATTTGAAAGCTAATTTTAAATCTATCAATGCCAGACACGACACCGACAAACAAGCTCACGGAACGCACTGTGCAGGAATTGCTGCGGCAGTTTCTTATAATAATAAAGGTATTGCATCGGTTATCAGTGATAATCAATTCGTGCAAGTGAGTAGCATCAAGGTTTTGAATGATTATGGTCGTGGCACGCAACAAGGTATTATTAAGGGGATTTTGGAAGCTGCCGATAATGGAGCTGATGTAATTTCGATGTCACTCGGAGGTGCTTCAAGTGACTCTCGTCAAAAGGCTTATGAAAAAGCATTTGATTATGCTAGAAAAAAAGGTGCAATCGTTATTGCTGCTGCTGGAAATGCTGGTAAAAATGCAAAAGATTTCGTTCCAGCAAGTGTTAAAGGCGTCATTGCAGTAAGTGCGGTCAATAATCAATTGAATAAAGCCGTGTTTTCTAATACCGTCAATGATGTCAAAATGGGTATTGCTGCGCCTGGAGTTGATATATTTTCGACTATTCCAGAAAACCGATATGCTAGTTTCAATGGTACTTCGATGGCTTGTCCGCACGTTGCTGGTTTGGTTGGTTTGATGAAATCGTTAAAACCAGACTTGACTACTCAAGATGCTTATAACATTTTGAATAATACTGGAATTGATACCGATATGACGAATATGACTGGTAAGTTTATTCAAGCAGATAAAGCGATTAAGGCGTTGATTAAGTAATTTTTTGAAATATAAAATGTAAAAATGCTACCACTGTTTTTATAAAAATAGTGGTAGCATTTCTGTATTTCAAAAGCAAATTATTAATTGTTAATTACTAATTTTTAATTAAAAAAATGGTTGTTATAGAAGAGCATCTTGTTCCTAATTTGGAAGCACCTAGTAGATTAAGTGATTATTTAGTGGGAAAATTACAGCTTATCAAAACTCGAAAAGGCATCAAAAAAGCGATTAAGCGTGGCGAAATCTGGGTAGAAAATAAAAAGGGAAATACGGGTGATTGGGTGAATGGCGGCGAAAAGATACAGCTCATGGAAGCCAAACTCGTTATCAAAAAGGTTTTTCCGATGGAATTTTCTGTGATTTTTGAAGATGAATATATCGCAATTGTCAACAAACCGAGCGGTATTCCTGTCAGTGGCAACCTTTTTAGAACCATCGAAAATGCTTTACCTAATAATATTCAACCTTCTTCGCAAGTAGATAAACTACAATTTGCAAGAGCAGCGCATCGCTTAGATTCACCTACCAGTGGTCTATTAATCATTGCCAAAACTCGGTCTGCTAGGGTTGAATTGGGGCGAATGTTTGAAGCCAAAATTATTCAAAAAACTTATCAAGCCATTGTTATTGGTCAAATGGAAGCTGCAGGAACGATTAATTTTCCAATTGACGGAAAGGCTTCTTTATCTATTTTTAAAAACATAAAAACCATTCCTTCTATTCGTAATCAGCATCTTTCGCTAGTCGAATTGCAACCCAAAACAGGGCGAACGCATCAACTCAGAATACATTTGTCTAAACTCGGTTTTCCAATTATGGGTGATAAACTCTATGGCACAGAAGGAGACATTATAAAAGGGAAAGGTCTTTTTTTGGCTGCGGTTGGCTTGTCTTTTCAGCATCCGATTACTGGCGAAGTTCTTGAATTTAAGATTAACCCACCAAATAAGTTTAATCGGTTACTGAATTGGCTGGAGTTGGTGGCGGAGTAATTTTTTAAAAAGTATTTACTTTGTTAAATAAGAATCGTATCTTTGTTATTAAGTTTTAATAAATCCATTTAACTTAAAATAATGAAAAAAATACTCTTCCTAGGCTTAATAGCCATTATTATTATCACTAGCTGCTCCAATGACGATAGTCAAGTTTCCTCAATAGATTCAACTCGCCGAATAATCAATGAAACTGACCATCATTTGGATATAATGGTTTATGATGATGTTGACACTTTTCAATTTAATCTAGCACCTCGTTCGACTTTTATTGTAGAAGGAACTTGTACTGAAAGTGTTTTTTCAGGTACATATTGTAATATGGGATGGAATTTATCAGATAATGCCAGTATTATATTCGATAATGAGCGTATTCAACGATTTGAGTTAGATGAAAATTTAGAATGTTCTGGTAAAGCGATTAATGGTTCAATTTGGTCACCTGAATGTGGTTATCAAACAGATTATAATAGAAGTAGCTTGACTTCTCAATATAGAATTACGCAAGAAGATTATGAAAATGCCGAAATTTTGTAATTTACAATCTCAATCAAAAAAAACCGAATAACCATTAAAACTATTCGGTCTTTTTTTATAAAAAAATCCAAACGCAACTACGCTTTAACTTGATTTTTCAAAAATCCAATCATCAAATCAGCCGCATTTTTATATTCTTTATGATTATTTACAATAACATCCGCGACATGTTTGTAAGGTTCAATATATTTTTCAAAAGCGGGTGAAACATGATTTTCATAACGATATAAAACGTCCTCTAACGGGTAATTTCGTTCTACTTTGTCTCGCTTGATACGTCGAATTACTTTCAATTCTTCTTTGGCATCAATAAAAACTTTCATATCCAATAATGCTCGAATTTCAAGAAAATGAAATATAAAAATTCCTTCTACTATAATAACGGGCGCAGGCTTGAAAGTAAGCATTTTGGGAGTCGCCAATTTATTATTGAAAACGTACTCAGGTCTCTGAATCGTCTCACCGTTTCGTAATTTTGTAATATCTGCCACAAAAGCTTGATGGTCAAAACTAGTTGGCAAATCAAAATTCTTGATACCATTTTCGTCTGTAAATTGCTTTTCTCTCGGCAAGTAATAATCATCTTGCGAGATAATACACAGTTCTTCGGAAGAAAATTGTTCTGAAATTGCTCTTAAAAAAACAGTCTTTCCGCTTCCGCTTCCGCCTGTAATACCTATTATGTATGGTTGCTTCATAAAAAATTAATTGCTTGGCTGTCTAAAAACCTCGGCAAATTTCGCAAAAATCATTGTATTATTCCTTAGAAATCGAAAGATAAAACGGAACTAAGTTTTTTTAAATCAAAAAAATGACCTGTAAAAGGTATTATACAATTTTTTTTGCATATTAGCAGAACTAGCAAATCAAGCTCCTTTTTCATCAATTATTATTATATTTATAGTTAATTGAATATAATATTCAAAATTCGTAGATTAAAAATTTAGCTTGGTCTGCTTTTACAAATTTTATTCATCCATTTTTAGCAAATTAACGCTATCAACTACACTTGCTCAAATGGAATTATCAAAACTAATCGTAATACAATTTAACAGTGAGCGTATTCAAAAATATTAGGTCGATTTTTGTTGTAGAAGAGCCAACAGGAGCAAATGAATCTACTTCAAAAAAGCAAAAACCTACCATTAAAAATAAAGTTCAAAAACCTACTCCGAAGCCAATTTCGAGACCTTCTGCCAATATTCCTAAGGGAAACACAAACAAAGGTGAAGTCAAAGAGAAGTTTTTGAATATCTTATTCAAAGCCATGGAAGATAATAATATCGATGGTTTTGATTACTTGGAATTCAAGCAATCGATTAAATCTTTGAGCGCGATGCCAAGGGATGAAGAGACTCGTTTTAAGGCTGCGTACGCAATGGCAACAACTATGGGTGCGACTTCTGATTATCTTATCAAAACGGCTCAACATTACGTTGATGTGCTTCAAAAAGAAGAAGATAAGTTTGAAAATGCCATGAAACAACAAGTTAGTGGCAAAATCGGGCAGCAACAACAGCAGATTGAAGGTATGGAAAAATTAGTTGCCGAAAAAGCAGCTCAAATCAAAAAACTAACAGAAGATATTACTCAGACGCAACAAAAAATTGAAAAATCAAAAGCATCTATTTCTGATGCAACTTCAAAAATAAGCGCAACGAAGCACAATTTCATCGCTTCATACAATTTGTTACGAAGTCAGATTGAATCCGATGTCAATAACATGAAAAAATATTTACTAACAAATAATAATCAAAAACCGAATAACGAAACAACTAAGAAATAGTTACTTTTAGTTTCAAAATCGGTCTTTAATAAACATTTAAGGTTATTTTAATCTTAAAAAATCAATTTTTCTAAGCCTATGATATTATTTTCATAGCAATTCAATACAAAGGAATTCAAATTATTATAAACAGTTAAATTATTATGGACGGAAAAGAATTTAAGCCAAAATCGTTTTGGAAACGCCCCGAAGGAGTTACAGGTACAATTTTCATGGTAGCCTTAATTGGTGGCGGTTTATTTTTGGCAGCGCCTGTTTTGACCGCAATTGCCGCTGGTTTAGCATCGACTTTGCAGATTGTCATTACAGTAGTTATTATTGCAGCTATATTATATATGGTAGCAGATAAGAGTATGCGTAACTTGGTATGGTATGGTTATAAAAGTATTATGCGTTGGATTACAGGTCTTTTCGTTCAACTAGATCCGATTGGTGTTTTGAAATCTTACATTGACGATTTGAGAGGTAACTTGGGCAAAATGAACAAGCAAGTTGGTATCTTGAAAGGTCAAATGCATAAGTTGAAAGAAACAATGAACCAAAATCAACGTCAAATTAATACCAACATGATGTTAGCCAATAAGGCTAAAGAAAAGAACATGGATAGCCAAATGGTGTTAAAGGCGCGTAAAGCTGGACGACTAAAAGAATCTAACATGAAGTTAGGTGATTTATATAAAAAAATGGAGGTCTTATACCGCGTTTTGGTAAAAATGTACCAAAACTCTGAAATCCTTTTGGAAGATGTAGAAGATCAAGTAAAAGTAAAAGAACAAGAACGTAAGGCTATTCGTGCTTCTCACTCAGCAATGACTTCTGCTAGAAATATCATTTCTGGAAATAGCGATAGTCGTCAAATGTTTGACCGTGCATTGGAAGCAATTGCCGATGATGTAGCTAACAAAGTGGGAGAAATGGAGCGTTTTATGGAAGTTTCTACCAACTTTATGGACTCTGTGGATTTACAAAATGGCGTTTTTGAAGAAGAAGGCCTAAAAATGTTAGAGAAGTGGGAAAAAGAAAGTACTTCTTTGATTTTGGGTGATGATAAGAGTAATTTATTATTGGAAGCTAACGATGATGGTAATATTTTAGACTTAAATGCTCCGATTGAACACCCCGTTAAGAATACTTCTCACAAAAATCAATACGATACGTTTTTTGATTAATTGTCAATAGTGACTGGTGATGAGTTAATGGTGACTGGTCGTTTGTTGGTTGCCAATAAATGACCAGTCACTAAAATTATAAATACTACATAAAAATAGAAATCTAATGGCAAAGAGACGTTTAACAACATTCTCGAAATTTTTAATGACAATGCTAGTCGTAGGAGGCTTAGCTTATGGCTATGTTTACTTACGTGACAGCGGTGCTTTATCAGGTTTAACAGGCGAAGAAGGCACTTCTACCAATCAAGAAGGAAGAAAAACAGGTGGTAAAAAACTATCTGGAGACGATGTAATCAATATTGGCGTAGTGACCTGGGGTGGTTATTCTGGCGGTCAGTATTTCAATGAAGGCTTCGAAGCGAATACAAATTCTCGTTTTTATAAAGACTATGGTTTAAAAGTCAATTTTGAAATATTAGATGATTTCGTTGCTTCTCGTAAGGCTTTCGAAAATGGTGAAGTTGACTTACTTTGGTCAACTGTCGATGCTTTTCCAACAGAAGCTGGTCAATTAGCTGGAGAGCCACAAATCGTTTTTCAGGCAGATTGGTCACGCGGAGGAGATGCCGTTGTCGCTCGTAGAGGCGTTAATTCAGTAGGTGATTTGAAAGGTAAAAAGGTCGCAGTTGCAGAATTGACACCTTCTCACACTTTCCTTTTATGGTTATTGGAAGCAGGTGATTTGAAGCAAAGTGATGTTCGTATCGAAAAATTCCCAAGTGCAATCGACGCAGCAGCAGCTTTCAAAGCTGACCCTAGTATTGATGCAGCAGTCGTTTGGTCTCCAGATGATGAAGATTGTGTTCGTGCAGTGCCAGGAGCTAAGATTTTGGAGAATACAAAAAGTGCATCTAATATCATCGCTGATGTATTTTTAGCAAAAAAGAACTATATCGACGATAACAAAGATAAGCTATCTAAATTATATGAAGGCTGGATGAAAGGTGCCGCTGAAATCAATAGTTCTGACGATGCAAAACGCAAAGCGGCTAAAATTTTAGCAGAAAACTTCAATGGTTTTGATGAAGCGACTACTTACCAAGCTATTCAGAATGTTCGTCTTTGTACGCATGGTGATAACATGAATTTCTTTGGTTTAGACCGTAACTATCAAGGTGTTACAGGCGAAAAACTATATTCTAAAATGTCTAATGAATATGCTAAATTAGGATATATGGACAATCGTCCTCCTAGTTGGCGTTTGATTTCTCGTTCGGATGTGGTTCAAAGTGCTAACCTTGTTGGTTCAGAACATGACGCAGAAGCAGGTAAAACTTTCGTAAAAGTAACAACTGAAGAAGGCAAAAAGAAAGAAGCGATTGCAACGAAACGTTTAAAGATTGGTTTTGCTTCAGGAAGCTATCAATTGGACGGCAACGCCAAAACCTTGATTGATTTGACTTTCGTTGATATTGCAAAAGCATTCTCAAATGCTCAAATCCGTATCGAAGGAAACACTGATAATGTTGGTTCTAGAGCAACAAATATCGCACTTTCTCAGAAGCGCGCGCAATCCGTAGCTGATTATTTAATCAAGGTTCACGGAATGCCAGCAGAACGTTTTATTATTATTGGAAATGGACCAAGTAAGCCCGTCGCTGGCTGTGAAGGAAATAACTCTTCTGCTTGTAAATCTAAGAACAGACGTACTGAATTTGAATTAGTAAAATAGAATCTAGTTACTGGTTACTGCTACCGCTGTTGCGATTAATAGCGGTAGTAGTAACCAGTAGTTAGTAATCAGTAACCAGTAATTATGAACTTTTTATTTAAACTACGAGGCCCACTGACAACCACTCAAGAATGGATTTTGGGTGTTTCGGGTGTTGTTTTATTATTACTTTTCTGGACAGTTTTAGCCAATGTCAAGTCCAAACAAAAACCTGTTTACGAAACAATTATGCCTACTTCCGTCGTCGGAATGAGCAAAACTACCATTGATTCTTTAGAACGCATAGATGACGCTTTACGCGAAAATGCAACCGAATTTGAAACAATTTACCCTATTTTACCACCTCCAAATAAAGTATTAACCGCTTTTGGTGGTTTATTCAAAAACCACGATATTGGATTTCATACCAAATGTTAAAAGAGAATGTTGATACTACTCTCATGGGCTAGC
>CAKZLT010000367.1 GCA_937127195.1 uncultured Saprospiraceae bacterium | reverse complement strand
CGGATAAAAAAAATTAAGGTTACATGAATGAAGGTCTTGCTTACATCTTCGAGTGAATAGTCCTATAGTTTTTGGTGTAAGAAGCCACGAATACACGAGTTTTTTATAAAAAAGCATTCGTGTATTCGTGGCTTTTTTTACTAAAACGGCTAGAAAATCAAAGTTTTAAAAACTTAGCGGTCTGTATTTTTCCTTTTTGTACTATTTTTAAAAAATAAAAACCATTTGGATAGTTAGAAATATCAAATGAAAATGTATTCTGATTAGCTTGTATCAATTGACCTGTTGCATTATAAATATGAGTTGTAAAAGGCTCGGAATTACCCATTTTTAGATTAATTTGATTAGTTGCAGGATTTGGGAAAAGCGTTATTGGAGCTGTAAGTGATTGAGTCGTGGATGTTGAAGTACAGATAATTTGATTGAGTTGTTTCCAAATGTCATTATGAAAATCGGTTGGAACTAGATTTTGACCATTTGAACCGCCCATTCTTATCATAACTAGGTTTTGACTCGGAACTACGGCACAGAATTGACCTTGTGCACCAGCGGCTAATATCAAATCGCTCGGTGCATCAGGAGCGATCGAACCCGAAACTGAAACGGTAGAATTTGGAAGTATATAAGAACTTTGACCGTTGAGCCACCAAAGATAACCATAGGCAGGATTGAGTGATTGAGAAGGCGTAGTCGTTTGATTATAATAAGTCGTATCGGATAAAACGGAGTTTCCGTTCCATTCACCACGATTGAGAGTCAATAACCCAAATCGCGCCATGCTTCTCGGTGTACTAAAAAAGAAGTTATTATCACCAATAGGTAGCCAAAAGCCATTCATTCCTATTTTGAGCTTTATTTTTAGTGTTGTATAAGTATTGATATTAAGATTAGTGGCATTTTGAAGCGTTTCTTTGAGGAGTGAATAAGGCGCATTGTGATAGAACCAACGGCTGCCCGCATCGGTCAAATATTGCAAACAGGTATCATCAGTGCAGGAAAAACTAACCGTTTCGTCCAAGCCTGTAGACATAGATAATTGATGACGAACCTTGATTAAATCTTCTTTGTTTTGTGGCATATTCGTCCAGCCAGTTCCCAAATAATCGGATGCTTTATTATTGATATTCAAATCTCCTTCCGATTGCGCAATTCCTATCATAGTGGACATTAGGCTCTTTCCTGCCGAAAACCAGACCCAATTACTATCTACTTCAAAGCCATTAAAATATTTTTCTAAGACAATTTTTCCATCTTTCAAAAGAATAAAAGCCTTTGTATCTTCTTGTTCCAAATAATCGTAAAGAGTATCAATTTCAGAAGTACACCAACCTAAATTTGTTGGTGAAATGGTATCCCAATTATTTCCTGTCAATGGTGGAAAGTATAGATTTTGTGCTTGAAGTGAGGTGAATAAGAAAAATGTAAAAACAATAGTAGTAATAGTCTTCATAGCGATTTTTTTAGAATGCCTTAATAGAAATATAGACATTATGGAAATAGAGAGGTTTAAAATGAAAGTTGGAAATGATATCGTCTCTCGTTTCTTTTTTTCAAAATTTTAGACAAAAAAAATAAAGCCGTTTTTCAACGGCTTTATTCTTCTACAATTGGAATGTTAAGTCGAATGAGCGCTTTTTTTGAAGCTTTTTGCTCGGCACTCTTCTTAGAAAAATCCTCGGCGGTAGAAGCTAATTGATTGTCAATTTTGACTGCAATCTTAAAATAATCTCGGTTATCTTTTTTGTTTTTGCTTAGAATTTCGTATTCAATTTTTCGTCTGTTTTTCTGACACCATTCCAATAACTGGCTCTTATAATTATCATCATAAGTTTCTAATCGCTGAATGTTTACCATACTTCGGACGATACGATTAACTACAAAATCTCGCGTACCATAATAACCAATATCCAAATAAACTGCTCCAATAAATGCTTCTAGCGTGTTTCCTAAAGTAGATTTTCCAGAAGTGTTGGCGTCTGCATACTCCAAAAATCCTTCTAAGCCCATGTCTTCACCGATTCGATTCAGTGTTTTTCGCTTAACGACTTTTGAACGCATTTTCGTCAAAAAACCTTCATCTCTGTTGGGATATTTATTAAATAAATATTCTGCTACTATTGAGCCTAATATCGAATCCCCCAAAAATTCCAGTCGTTCGTTTGTTTGAAGAGCCAAAAAACGATCATCACTATTACTTGATGACTTATTAGAAAAGGCTAACATATAAATACTCAGATTAGAAGGCGTGTAGCCTAATACATTTTTTAATCTTCTTACAAACTCTTTTTCATCAGAAAAATGCTCGTTGTACACACGTTGGAATAAACCCACAGATTTTTACGCTATTTTTTAAAATGATTTAAAAATAATATTCTTAAAAAGAATACTTTATACTAATTACAAATATATAAAAATAAAGGAATTTTTTAGAAAAGTGTAAATATGATTAAATCATTTGCTTTATTCATTGAGGGAGAAGCGGTTAGAAAGGCATTTTTTTATAAAAAAGGTAAAAAAAATGCCGAACCCATTTAAGGATTCGACGTTTTTATTTTTTATAAAAAACTATACGAATAGCTTATTTAAATTTTTTCACAATAACAGAAGCATTATGACCACCAAATCCAAAAGTATTGGAAAGGGCAGCTCTGACTTCACGCTCTTGTGCTTCATTGAAAGTCAAGTTCAACTTATTATCAATCGCAGGATCATCTGTAAAGTGATTTATCGTTGGAGGAACCACATTATTTTGAACAGAAAGTACACTTGCAATCGTTTCAATTGCTCCGGCTGCACCTAGTAAGTGTCCAGTCATTGACTTAGTAGAACTGATATTCATAGCATAAGCAGCTTCACCAAATACTTTTTGAATACCTTGCAATTCAGCTACATCCCCCAAAGGTGTTGAAGTACCATGAACGTTTACATAGTCTAATTCATCGAAGTTTAAGCCAGCTTCCGCCATAGCTAATTTCATTACATTTGCCGCACCAATTCCTTCTGGATGAGGAGCAGTAATGTGATGTGCATCGGCAGTCATACCTGTACCAACAACTTCTGCGTATATTTTTGCACCACGCGCTTTAGCGTGTTCGTAATCTTCTAATATTAAAGCACCAGCACCTTCGCCCATTACAAAGCCATCTCTATCCACGTCAAAAGGACGAGAAGCCGTTTTTGGGTCATCGTTGCGTGTAGAAAGTGCTTTCATGGCATTAAATCCACCCATTCCTACTTTACTGATAGTTGCTTCAGAACCACCAGTTACAATTACATCTGCTTTGCCTAGTCTAATATAATCAGCAGCATTAATGATAGCATGAGTAGAAGTAGCACAAGCTGATACGGTAGAATAATTGATACCACGGTAACCATATTTAATAGAAATATGTCCAGCTACGATGTCAATTATCATTTTAGGTATCAAGAAAGGGTTGTATCTAGGAACACCAGAACCTTTGGCAAAATCTTCGATTTCTTTTTCAAGAGTCTGTAATCCGCCAATACCTGCACCCCAAATAACACCAACTCTATCCAAGTTTAGTTTTTCAGAGTCTAATCCTGAATCAGCGACAGCTTGATCTGCTGCACACATTCCGAAGATAGCAAAAGGATCAAGGCGACGAACCTCTCTTCTATGCATAAAATCGGTTGGGTCAAAACCTTTGACTTGGCAAGCAAATTTAGTTTTGAAATTTGTGGTATCGTAATAAGTAATATCTCCAGCACCACTTACTCCATTACACAAGCCTTCCCAATAATCTTTTACGGTATTACCAATAGGTGTGATAGCTCCTAACCCGGTGACTACTACTCTTTTCATAATCAAAGACGTTTTGTTATAAAAATTAGAAAACTAGTATATAAGTGATTTTTTATTCAAAAAGTTTTTATAAAAAATCTACACTAAACTTTTCTAAGTTTTATAGTTAGACAATTAAACATAAAATAAGCACATTGATTGAGTTATATTTTTTTTATAAAATACAAGTTCCTTCAATGTGCTTTAATAAAAGAAAGCTTAGATTAAGCTTTTTTTACTCCTTCAATATATGTTACTGCATCTCCAACAGTTGCAATTTTTTCAGCATCTCCATCAGGAATAGTGATGTCAAAACCTTTTTCAAATTCCATAATTAGTTCAACAGTATCCAAAGAATCTGCTCCTAAATCATTTGTAAAGCTTGCTTCGCTAGTAACTTCTGCTGCATCAACACCTAATTTATCAATGATGATTTCTGTTACTTGTTTCATTACATCCATAGTACACTTAATAATTGTATTAATGAAAAAATTTCGTGCAAAGAAAGTCATTAGATAGATATAAACCAAAAAAATGATTTATTTTTTAAAGATAAAACGTTATAAAAACCTTAAAATCAAACACTTGTAGAGGAATTAAGGAATAGTTAAAAAAATATTTTATTCTCCATACACCACTTTTAACATCTTTTTCATCTATAAAAATAGATATATCAGTCAAATTTATGCGCGCAGATACTATAAGCAAAAAATTTTGTTAAACTTTAAAATTATCTGCTAATGAACTTTACAGAACAAGAAATTATCTATGTTTTACTATCAGGTGTAGCTATGATTATGGTGCTAATTTTCGCTATGAAACGAAAGTTGAGCCAACAAAGTGAGCAATTATCCGAAAAGTATGCTCAAGAAAAGGTCGCTTCTACAGTCAAAAAATATTCAGAAGCCAATGTGTTTCAGTATAAAAATATCTTTTATAAAGTCGGTTTGATGTTTTCATTAGGCTTTGCTGTGTTGGTTGTGAATTGGACGACTTTTGAAGACAGTGTGTCTTTTGAAACTGGCGGACTAGTGATGGAAACAATAGAAACGTTAGAAACTCCGATTGTTCCACCTGTAACTCCTCCACCGCCGCCACCACCACCAATTATTGAAGAAGTGTCAGATGATGATATTGAAGTAGATGACGTTGAGTTTGCTCCAATGGATTTTGATGATGATGTAATTGAAATTCCAATTTTTGAAGGAAAAAAGGAAAAAATTAAGAAGCCAACTATTGCTATTGATGATGGTGATGATGAAGTTATTGAAGATGCCGAATTTATGGTTGTTGAAAATATGCCATCTTTTCCAGGTTGTGATAATTTAGGCACAAATGAAGAACGTAAGAAATGCACAGAGGAGAATTTGATGAAATTTATTTATAAAAACATCAAATATCCAACCTTAGCAAAGGATAATGGAATACAAGGAATGGTAGTTGTTTCTTTTTTGGTTGATAAAAATGGTAAAATTACAGATACAAAAATTATTAAAGACATCGGAGGCGGTTGTGGAGAAGAAGCCGAAAAGGTGATTTTGAGTATGAATAGCTTATCTGAAAGATGGACACCAGGAATGCAACGCGCTCGAAAAGTAAAGGTTAGGTATAATATGCCTATTCGTTTTAAGCTGAATAACTAGGAAATTTTGGATTTAAAAAACTCGGCATCAATTGATACTATATATATAGTATCAATTGATGCCGAGTTTTTTATGAAAACCAACTGACTCTTCAATTCTTTTATTCCAAAATCTCTAATATTTTTAACTCTACACGTTGATTACGTTTACGCCCATAAGCAGTTTTGTTATCTGCAATAGGTTTT
>CAKZLT010000366.1 GCA_937127195.1 uncultured Saprospiraceae bacterium | reverse complement strand
TTTTTTGTCTTGTCTAAATAAAAAACAATGTCGTTCTTTGTGGTAGGTTATTTATTGCCTACTCCCTAATCAATTATCATCAGAATAATATCAATTTTTATTATAGCTAAATAGTTAAAAGTGTGTTTTTTTTTAGTTAATTTGCTTATATATTATAGAATACTTTTTTAATAGAAAGAAAAACATCATGGCGGGAAAAGGGAGTATCGGAGGAAGTAAAACAACGATAGGAGGAGTTATTTTTGCAATTATTGTGGGGGCGTTATATCTCGGAAATGGGGGCGCGATTGAATTGGAAGAGCAAGGAGAAGAGAAAGAAGAGCAAATTGTTCAGGAAGATAATGGAAAGGATAAGTTTTTTGGTTTGGTGGATTATTTACCTACTTTGACAGAAGGGAAAATTAAAATTGAGCATGATAATTATACCCTTTCTTACTCTGATGAACACAAACAACCTGAGTGGGTTGCTTACGAATTGAATCGAGACAAGGTAGAAAATGTTGTAGCAAGTCGTGGGCATTTAGGTTTTTCGGCTGACCCAAACTTGCCAGATTGGGTAGAGCCTGTCGTTTCCAATGATTACACGAATTCGGGTTATGATAGAGGGCATTTGTTGCCAGCACAAGATATGGCATCAGACCCTATGGCAATGAAAGAGACGTTTTATATGACGAATGTCTCGCCACAGGATAAGGATTTTAATAGAGGAATTTGGAAGAGTTTGGAAATGCAAGTACGCGAATGGGCGCAAGCGTTTGATAATATATATGTAATAACGGGACCTGTTTTGACTCGTAGAGCAAAGAGGCGTTTTCCAAAAAGTAAAAAAAGTATTCCTGTACCGCATTCTTATTACAAAATCATTTTGGATTTTCATGGTTCGGATATTAAGGCGATTGCTTTTTTGATGAAAAATGAAGAAAGTGATTATCCATTGATTTCTTTTGCAACGACGATAGATGATATTGAAGCAGAGACAGGTATTGATTTTTTTCCTAAACTACCAGATCACTTAGAAGCCGAATTAGAAAGTGAAGTTGATATTGCAAGTTGGGCTTTGACAAGAGATGCTTATAGTGTGAATTTGGATAGTATGTGGTCAGAAGTAGATGGCACAAATGAATTGGACTAAGAATATAGAAAGTTGATGTGTTAAAGCCTTTTGATAGTATCTAACTATCAAAAGGCTTTTCGTATATTTGCGGTCAGTTTTGAAAACTATCATTTCATGAATTTGTTTATAGTGATAGAAACCTATTTAGAAATAAAAAAGTAGAATAGTAATGGGAACTTTTTTTTCAGCATTTATCTTAATATTTGTCGTTTTTGGAGTATCATTTGCTTTAATTAATATTAGAGGAATCGTGAAAGGGGAGGAGTTCAGAGGAACTTGTGCCACTAATAATCCAATGTTAAAAAGCAAAATTGGAGATTGTACTGTTTGTGGTAAGAAAGCAGATGAAGTATGCCAAATGCCTGAAATTGATGATAAACAGGCTTTTGCTTAGTAATCAGTCAAGTTAATAGTGTCGAGTAATTTTTTATAAAAAAGGACTTATAATCGGAAAGGAGCAAATGGCAAAGTAGCGTTTTGTTCCTTTTTGATTATTTCCTTATGATTTGAGAATAGTAAAATGAAAAATTGTACCTTCTCCTTCTTTTGATTCTACCCAAATTTTTCCACCCAATCGATGAACAATTTTTTGACAGATAGCTAAACCTATTCCAGAACCTTCGTAGTCTTTTCGGTTGTGTAATCGTTGAAACATTACAAAAATTCTTTCTTGAAATTCCTTTGAAATTCCAATTCCATTATCTTTTATACTAAATTGATATGCTTCCGTATTTTCTATTGCGGTAATATAAATTTTTGCTTTTTCTTCGCTTCTAAATTTGATGGCATTGCTAATAAGATTTTGGAAAAGTTGCACTAATAAAGAATGTTTCCCTTTGATTTTGGGCAATTCCTTGAAGTTGATTTGAGAATCCGTTTCTTGGATTTTGAATTGAAGATTTTCTATGACCTCCTGAATGATTTCATTGGTATCATTAAGCACTACTTGTTCTTGTTCTTTACCAATTGTAGCATATTCTAATAAATCTGCAAGTAGGGTATTCATGCGCTGAGCGCCATCTTTTACGAATCCAAAAAACAATTTTGTATCATCTGAAAATTCTTCTCCATGAAATTTTTCGAGCATCTGCGTATAGCTAATAATCATACGCATCGGTTCTTTTAAATCATGAGAAACGACATAAGCAAACTGTTTTAATTCTTCATTGATATGTTGTAACTGTTGATTTTGGAGTTCGACTTGCTTATTTTTCTTTAGTACCAAAGCATTGTATTCATTCTCTTTTTGTAGAATTTCAATTGCTTTTTCTTTTTCTTTGTTGGTATTACGAATTTCAGCATGAATAGTATGCTTAACTTTTTGATCCTTGAACCATTCATCCTGAAAGGAAGTGTATAATTTATAATATTCAATTGCTTTTTTGAAATTCTCCCTTTGCTCAAATATTTCGCCCAATAACTTACTTGACTTGATTAAGTAATAATTGTCATTATATAACCTAGCTTTCTCCATAGCCTTATTTGCCCATTCAATTGCGGTATCAAAATCTTTTTGATGCACAGCTATAAATGCCAAATTCATAAAATTGACGTGCTTTTCTTTACTTTCTTCTAGCAGGTTAGATATGCTAGAAGATTTTTTGGCGAAAAGAATAGCAGAAGGATATTGCTCTTGAGCGATAGCCGTTTTGCTTAGTTGAGCGTAAGCGTGCGCTATCATTGGCTTATATTTGATGAAGGTGGCCTGAACCAAAACCTTTGAAAAATAAGTAAAAGCCGTACTGTATTTTTTAGTAGTAAAATAAGTATTACCTATATTATTTAATAATATAATATGATTGCGAGCATCCAGCACATCATGATAAATGGCAATAGCTGTTGAATATCTATTCAGAGCTTCAGCAAAATTGAGTAAATGGGCATGAATTGTTCCAATATTAATTAGGCAATGCGCGATATGAGTTCTGTGATTGATGGTTTTACTTCGTTGAAGTGCTTCCAAAAAATTTTGCATCGCAATTCGATAATCAGCATTCATAGCACGAAGAACAGCCAAGTTTTTGAGTGAAGCAATAATGGCTTCAGCGTAATTTTGTTCACGACTTAAAGCTAAAGCACGGTTAAAGTATTGTTCTGCGTTTGCGGTCAATTGTTTACGAAGATACGCTCTACCTATTAAGTTATAGGTTTCTATTAGAAGAATCTTTTTATCACAAAACTTTAATAGATTCATAGATTTTAGACCCTTTTCTAAAGCCGAATCGAAAGACCCCTGTGCCAAAAATGCATTTCCTAACCCCAAAATCGCTTTGATTTCTACGACTTTATTGACGGAGTTCTTGCTACTTTTTAGTATAGATAGGTATAATTTCTCTGCTTTTTCGAAGTCTGAATTAAGATTGTGAATTTGAGCTAATTCAATTTGGAATTCTAGTTCATATTCTTTTGAATATTCTTTCTGTAAAATTTCTACTGCTTCATTTAAGTAGTTTCTGGCAATTTTTAATATTTCTTTTTGTCCAGTATATTCTACTTTTTTTATGAAAATAATGCTTAAATGCCTTAATAAATTGGCTCTGAAGGTATTAGAATATTTTTTGGAAGAAAGTGCTTTAATTGTTAATTGTTCCGCATTTTCTAGAATGCCAGAAAATACATGAAGCATAATTTGTTCTAGCAATTCACTCTCTTCTTTCGGGAAAGAATGAGGATTTGCGGTTATGATTTTTTTATTATCAGCTTTCAAATTCATTAACAATTAGTAGGGTATAAAAGAATAATAAATATAGCTAAGTAATCCGTCAAGTTAATAGTGTCGAGTTTTTTAAAGAAAAAATTCGAGAATGACTACTTAGCATTTATATTGATGTTTTAAATTTGAATTATTGGTTCTTCGAAAAATACTGTAAAAATTCAGAATGTTTCAATTAAAAATTGAATGGATAAACTAGTATTACGGAATTTTTTCAAAGAACCGAATTATTTTAGTTAGAAGTTGTGTCTGCTTGTATTTTTGGTTCGGCTACTTCCTCTTGTGTTTTTGCTTTTTTAGCTAGGACAGTTCCTTCCAAAAACACTTTCTTAACTCTTGGTTGTCCATTCGAAAAAATGGTAACGGCTTTTTTTTGAGGCCCGACTTTACCCGTAGAATTAAAAACTACATTAATATCACCAGTTTCTCCTGGTAGAATCGGAACAAAAGGGAAATCAGGACGGGTACAGCCACAGGTTGCAGTAGCATCTTTTATAATCAAAGTGCCGTCACCATCATTTTTGAATTTGAAAGTATGCTTAACTAAGTCACCTTCCTCTATTTCTCCAAAAAAGTAACTGTCTTGGGCAAATGTAATATATGCTCTTCCACTACTAGAAATGGCTGCATCATAATCAGCAGTAATAGATTTTTCAGTTGCATTCTTGACTTTTTGATTAGTTTGCTTTTCAGAGTTGTCTGTAATTACTTCTTCTTGCTGACCATCTTTCGTTTCATCATTGTTTGTTTTCGCTACTTTTGTGGTAGCTTCTTTTACTTTCAATGACATTTTTTCTGCTGAAGGGACTTCTTTTTCTGTTTTTTCTTCAGAACACCCAAAAGCTAGAGTTGTACAAAGAATTAAGGTGTAAATAAATTTTAATTTCATAAGATAATAGTATATAGATTTATGGATTTTTTTAAGCTATTTTATTCATTCTAGTATAAAATATACGGTTGAATCTTCAAATAGTTATATATTATATATATAATACAACGATTTTTATAGCTTATTTGTAACATATATGCCATTGTTTATAAATGAGTGACCTTATTTAAGGTTTACAAATATTATTAGGATATACGATATGTAAATGAAATAGCTTTGCTTTTCAACAAAACAAAGCTACAATATATTTATTTAACTGATGTTATGGAAAAGCACTTTTATTAGTCGCCTAGAATTGCTGATGAGCAAGTTTATGCACGAACAACGAATTTGTCAGCGTATGTTTCGTCTTTAGATGAAAAATCAGTGTCAATCTGATAGCAGTAGCAGAATTTTAGGTGACTAATAAGAAACTATATTTAGAAGCCTTGTGTAGCGTCAGTTCTAAGTATTTTTATATAATAATGATGCAATAAAATTAGCTTTTCTATTGAATGATTTTTAACCTTAATAGGCTCTGTTTTTATAGAGTAATTGGTTTGTTATAAACTATTTTTCAAAAAATAGTTTATGGTTGTTTTTGGAACGTCTAATTTCTTTATATTTTCGCACTTGATTCTAGATTAACTTTAATCTAAATTTGAATTTTATTTTTTTGGAAAAAGGAAAATTAAAGACCAATTATTTTGAATAACAATATTATCTGATTTTTTTGTTTTTTTGAAAACCTCCGTGATTGTTAGTTGATTCATTTAATTGAAAAAATTGAACTTTTACGGCATTTTTTTAATATAAGGGAGTAGGCAATAAATAACCTACCACAAAGAACGTCATTGTTTTTTTATTTAGACAAGGCAAAAAACGGAGTCCTAGCATCGCTAAGGCGAGTATTTTTAACGCAGTATAAATGAAAA
>CAKZLT010000365.1 GCA_937127195.1 uncultured Saprospiraceae bacterium | reverse complement strand
GGTTTCATTAGCAGCAGAGCTGCGGCACTGTTTGTAGAAATTGATGCTTTTTTAGCTTAAAAGTGCCTTTAGGTACGTCACCTTTTAATTATAGTTATCACTGCAAGCCGTTACAATCAGAAAAATACTTTTTTAAATAAAAATCCAATGAGATAAATACTTACGTACTTGATTGTAGAGGCGTTCAACAATGTCTATTTTCAATTATAAACGTTTAAAAAAACAAAAGAATGAAATATTGTACATTAATTATTAGTGCATTTTTATTGATGTTTTCTACATCAACAGAAGCAGCACACTTGTCAGAAAGCTTATTGGTTACAGCAAGATTGTCGGGAAGTCAAGAAGTTCCGATGGTTTCAACGAATGCAACTGGCGTTGCGAGTTTTAGATTAAATGATAGTAAAGATACGATGTGTATTGATATTATTGCGGCAGGATTAAGTGGCGCGATTACTGGCGCACATGTCCATGAAGGCGCAATGGGAACTAACGGTGGCGTTGTATTGAATTTGACCAATTTTATAAATGGAAATAGAATCCGTGCCGTGATTACAGGAACAGATTTGACAGCAGAAAAAATTGGAAAATACCTAAGCGGTCAGTATTATGTGAATATTCATACTGAGGCAAATGCAAGTGGTGAGATTCGTGGTCAATTAAAATTAGAAACGGACAAAGGCTTTCAGGCGAACCTAGATGCTGGGCAACAAGTACATACTGTGGTAAGTTCGGCTAAAGGTTTGGGCGCATTTACGGTGAGTTTGCCTCAACAGAAGTTAGAAGTAAAAATGATAACAACTGATTTGTCGGGAGCGATTACTGCGGCACATTTACACTATGGGAAAGTAGGTGTAGCAGGTGGTGTAGCAGTTAATTTATCTTCGATGATTGATGGAAATGCCATTGTCGGAACGGTAGATATATCGGCAGTAGCTGGATTGATGGATAGCTTAATGGCTGGTAAAGTTTATATAAATGTTCATACAGCAGCAAATGCAAGTGGTGAGATTCGTGGTCAATTAATGACAAATAGCAATCTTGTATTTGATGGTATGATGGATGTCAATCAGCAAACGCAGGCAGTTGTTGGGTCAATGGCAAGGGGTGTTGTGATTGTAGAAATTGCGCCAACTTTGGATACTGTTTGGACGCATTCTTTGGTTGATAGTTTGAGTGGCGCGATTACTGGAGCGCATTTGCATGATGGTGGTGTAGGTGTAAGTGGTGGCGTATTGGTCAACTTAACAACAGGAATTATGTTCGGAAATGAGGTGAATGCAATGGCGACCATTGATGTTAGTTTGACCGCAGATTTGGAGATTTTGAATAAGTTGTTGACTGGAAATGTTTACATGAATGCGCATACTACAATGAATGCAGCAGGTGAAGCTCGTGGTCAATTGAGCCGTATTGTGAGAGAAGGATATACGATTTCTTTGGATGGAGTACAAGCAATGACAATGACTTCGGGAGAAGGAGTTGGTATCGTTTCGATAGATAGAAGTCGCTCGAATGCACATTATATGATAGTTACTTCTGGGTTGAGTGGAGCAATTACAAGCGCGCATTTTCATAATGCAGAAGCAGGTGTAAGTGGCGGTGTGATTTATGATTTGAGTGGTAGTTTTGGGCTTTCAGGTACTTTTGATGGTGCTTTTGGATACTGGACAGATTTGGATGTGAATACAGCATTTGCAGCAGCTAATGAGTTAATGTTTAGACATGATGAGGTATATGTGAATATTCACACGATGGCAAACGCGGCTGGCGAAATTCGTGGTCAAGTGTTGAGAGAAGGTATGTGCAGTAACGTAGCAACGGAGATTGACCGCACGAATATTTTTGAAGAAGTTCGTATATTTCCGAATCCTGCATCTACTCAATTGACGCTTTCAGTTGATTTGAAATCTTCATTTGATGGAAATGTTGTAGTTACCAATACTTTGGGGCAAGTGATGATGGTGGAGCAAGTAACATCAAATACAGATTTACAAAATTATTCACTTAACATTCAAGGTTTATCAAATGGTTTGTATTTCTTGACTATCCGTAATGACGAATATGAATATACTACTCGATTTATAAAGAACTAGAGTAACTTTTTTTATAAAAAATGCCTTACTAATGAGGTAAGAAATGAAAAGCGTAAACATCTAAGAATAGATGTTTACGCTTTTTTATATTCAAGATTTTACTCTTCGGTGTTAAATCTCATTCGTAGCAAATCAGGTTTAAATTTACTTTTTTTATAAGCCTTTACAGCACTTTCATTTTCGGCATAGACTTCTAATTGAATTTCTGTCAGCCCTTTTGTTTTTGCCCAATCTATTAGATTGTCGATTATTTTTCCATTTATTCCTTTGCCTCTGAATTGAGGCAATACATACATGAAGCCTAAATAAGCGTGCTGTTCAAATCTTACGTAAGATGCTGATTTTTTTGTGAGCGCGTAACCAGAACCAACAATTTCTTCATCAATTGTAGCAACTATTACTTGTGCATCTTCGCGTTGAATAAAGTCTAATAAGTCATAATATTCAAGCGGGTCATCTTTCAAGTTTGGCCCAAATGGGCGTTCATAACGAATGATTTCCTGCTCAAACATTTTTAAAATGGTTAAGTCTTCTACTTTAGCTTCACGTATTTTAGTATCAATTTTGTTCATTGTTTGATTAAATTATGATGACTTTTTTTATAAAAAAACAACTATTCTAACCCAATTTTCAACATTCTAATCAAATGATGTGAATCTTTTAACTCCAAAAATGGATACTCAACTTTACTCAAAAAAAGACCGTTAGGATGTGCAGGAAGTTTTCCTTTTGATTCTTTTTCTTGATTCAAAATCTGTTGAAATTCCTCTAAAGTGATATTACCTTTCCCTACTTCCAACAGAAAGAAGACACAAATTCTAACCATTCCTCGAAGAAAACGATTACTGGTAATCGAAAACCGCAATCGCCCTTGTTCTTCATTCACGAAAATCTCAGATTTGGTTATTCGACACAAAGTATTTTTATACAAATCGGGTTGCTTACACAAAGCCCTAAAGTCTTCCGTTTGAAGAATCAGAGCCGCTGCTCTCTTCATAAGGTCAAAATTGACAGTCAACCCTTCATAAAAAGAACTGCAATTGATAAGCACGGGGTCTTTTTCCCAATGAATAAAATAATCATAGGTGCGTGCCGTAGCATCATATCGGCAATGTTGTTCTTGAGTGACTTCGATGACTTCAAAAACGGCGATGCGATCGGGTAAGTTTTTGTTTAATCGAAACTTCAAATCAAAGGTTGGAGCTTCATCAAGGTTGATTTGAATGACGTATTGACTACCATGAACGCCCGCATCGGTGCGACCACAACCATAGACCGTTATCTCTTTTTTGAATATCTGAGAGAGCTTTTTTTCTATGACTTCTTGAACCGTATTTCGCGTATTCTTTTGTCTTTGCCAACCACTATAGTTGCTTCCATCAAATCCTATGTGTAAGAAATATCTCATTTGTAAATTATAAAAAGAGTAATTTTAATTTTCGTAAATACCGAAAATAAGTACGTGAGCAAAAGTAATGACGTAATTATAAAGAAGTATTTTTTTGTTCTATTTTTTAAAGAAATAGAGCAGAAAAAAGACGAGTTAGGATGCCTCTTTAAACAAAGCAAACGCAGCGCGACGAGCTTCGTCGCGCTACAACAACTTAAACTGCAATTAGTAAATCATTATTAGTCAATCAGTTATCAATCACTTATACTACAACTGGTTTACAAAAGATATTAAAACTTGCAGCAACTTTTTCTATCATTTGTCAACCTATTTCAGGAAGGTACAAGCACTCAACATTAGCCTACGGCGTTTCAAACTTACCAATAGAAATCAAGTTCGTGAACAATCGAAAAGCACCAGGCACACCTGCTGGCAACTCTCTAAACCACGAATATCCCGAATAAATAAAGTACCCTTCTCCGTGTTTTGCGACTAATAATCCACCATCTTTTGGCGTTTCGCCTATATCATTACTCGATAAAATAGCATCATATTTTTCGTCCCATTTGTTCGGAAAATACAAGCCTCTTTCTTGCACCCAACCTTCAAAATCCTTTTGAGTAATCTTATTCGGAAAATTCAAAACGACGTGTTCTGGCTTCAAAATGCGAATTTCCGCATCTTCCATTGACACCCTATCTCTTGATATTTCTAACGGAATTGGCGCAACTGTATCTACTTTCAGGCGATGACCTGTATTATATTGAACTATCATTGTTCCACCTTTTTCGACATATTCAAATAAGGCTGGTTGAATGAATTTCATACGCTCGCGAGTATTGTAAGCCCTTACTCCCAAGATAACCGCATCATACTTTTTTAGATTACTAGCAGTAACATCTCCATCTTCGAGCAGCGTTACATCATAACCAATTTGTTCCAAACTAGAAGGAATATCATCACCTGCTCCCATAATGTAGCCGATTCTTTCACCTTCTTTTTTCAGGTCAATCTTAACAATTTTAGCCATACTTGGACGCAAAACGGTCTGTGTTGGAATATGGTCATATTGAATCAAAACCAATTCTTGATTATATATTTTACCATTTACATCCACAATCGCTTTTACCTGTCCAACATTCTGATTAGCTGGCGGCGTTACTGCAAATTCAAAAATCGCTTCCTGTGTTTTCTGAGCCAAATTCACTTCGTAAAATGCAGGTTCTGATGACCAACCTTTCGGCAAGTCTAGTTTGACTTTTCCTTTCAAATCCTTTTGACCTGCGATGACTTTGACTTGAATTGTTTTTGATTTTTCGTTTGGAAAAACATAAACGGTCTCAGAAATATTTACAAATACAGGAATCGTTACCTCAAATGGTCGATACACTTCACCTTTTACAGGGTCAGTTCTTTTATATACAAAATTCGTTTCGTAAGTTACCTTCTTCCCATTAATCAAAAACTCTAACTGAGCTACCGTTTTTTTAGGTGTTTCAGGCAAACCTCTCAAAAGTTGGTCTTCAACGGTGTACATTCCGTAAGACGCTTCTTTATTGAGCCAATACGCATTCGTGTATTCAAAATCCAATGGAATATTGAATTTTTCAGTAAATAAAAACTTCTGATTCGTTAATAAATTTTCTTTCGTTTTGATGATTTGACCATTCGGTAAAGTTATTTTTTGTAAAAAAACATCGCCTCCCAAACGATTAATAACTTCAATATTCAATTCAACTGTTTCGCCCAAAGTCGCTGAATAATCTTCTGCAACCACTTCATAGAATAATCCCAAACAACCTTTTATAATGGTTTTGATTTCTTCTAATTTGATAGATTTCCAGTGACCATCTGGTAATTCATTGATGAGTTGGTAAGCTGTCATTAGCTTCTCCAAACTAGCAGCAGGATTATCATGTCTAAAGTTTTCATCAATTTCAGTAACTAATTCTCCAATTTTCTTTCCTCCTTCTACGCGCGTCCAAGTCGTATTGATACCATCAAAAGGGTCACTTTTAGTTTTTTTGCCTTTTAGATATTGCAAATATTCCATTTGAGAACCCCGCGTTCCTTTAGAACCAAAACCTTGACACTTGTGCATACTGCGGCTTTCGGCTGCGATTTCGTTGTTTGATTT
>CAKZLT010000364.1 GCA_937127195.1 uncultured Saprospiraceae bacterium | reverse complement strand
AAGTCAGGTTGACCCGCATTGACCCAAGCAGTCATCCATGCACTGCCGACCGAAAATATTGCATCTCTCATTCGTGTCTCAACCATGCCTTCTAATCGACGATGATAAGCATCCGAAAAGTCTTTACAATAGGTGCGAACAGTTGAATTTCCTCTCGTTTCGTAGCAATATTTTCTATCAGACCCAAAGGTGTTTGTCAAGTCTTTTTCAATCATAAAAACACTATCTAAATGGCTATGAGAAGTTAATACTACATCCCAGAAGTAAGTATTAGGGGCATCAATATATTGAGCTTTTCCTACAAAAAAACTATAATTTTCTGAAAAAAGCTCAGGAAGTCTAGATTCCCAAAAACCATGAATCCCGACTTGATTAGTCATTTGACCATTATAGTTCATAGTTGTATGTAACGGAACATGAGAATCCCCAATGTAATGACCAATATCTGCCGAATTGCGTAAAATTTTCTTTTTATCCATTTCTTTGAAGGCATAAGTCAATCTCGAAAGCATCTTTTCTAGATGCCACGGCACGATTCCATATTTAGATACTTCATCTTCAGCGAAGGCTTTTTGAGCTTTTTGATTAAAAACAACGGTTTGAAAAAGCGTATCTAAATCCTGTAAAGGAAACTCCCAATACATTTCGTAATACTTACGGCTAATATGGGTTTTGACAAAATCTACATATCTAGAGGTAGGAATTTTTAAACTATCTTTTTGAAAAAGGTTCTGGATACTTTTTCCAAATAAAGTCATCGTATCTCTTTGATAGTGAGCCACTTTTTCTCCAAAAAGCTGCAAAGTATCACCCGTATTTAATTGAAGATACACTTTGCTAAATTTAGCAAGTGCGTCATTCCATCGCCGCGGAACAGCATCGAAAGGCGCTTTTCCGTAATGGTCAATATCAATATAATGTCTAGGCGCTTCTTGTTCGGAAATGTATCTTCGTTTATCTGGATCGATAGCGTGTCGAGAGATATAATCAATGTTTTTTTTATAAAAAGGAATTAACTCTGGCGGTAAAGTAAAAACGGCTTTTTTGTTAATCATTTGATGTGCAAAAAAGCCCCAATCTTCTTTAAAAGAGGTATTTAAAACAATAAAAAGTGCCAAAAAGCCAAATAGAAATAGTTTTTTCATAATAATGAGTTTAGTGAAGAAAAATAAATAAGTTGCACCATTATACAACTTTATTTTTTTATTTAAAAGTGCTTAAAAAATTAAGCATAGCACCGCTACGGTTCATTTTTTTAGTGCTTTTAAATAGAACAAAGAAAAAGTAGAATGGTGCTAGTTATTTATTTTTCTTCACTAAGTGACTCAAATCAAAAATAACTGTTAATTACTTATGATTTGAGCGATTAGACTTTTAAAGATAGTTCTTTCTTTTTTTTATAAAAAAACGGCTACTATTCAGCACCTTCTTTATAGCTGCTAGTTTCAGAGTTATTTTTTGGGGTAATGCTCAATAGTAACAAAAAAACTACCCTAACAAACTCAATGCCTGATTGGTATAGAATACATAAAAGTAAACTAAAGGAATTTCACCAATAATCATAGCTGTAATCATCCTAGAAAATGGCATTTTGACCGTTCCTGCTATGTAGCAAATCAAATCTGTCGGTACGAAAGGAAAGGCAGACCAGGCTACAATGAATAGAAATGCCTTTGGGCTTTTGACCTTTTCTTGGATGTTCTGTATTTTTTCGGGGTACTTTTTTTTAAAATAAGCATCAAAGCCAAAAAAGCTAGAAAAGAAATACAAAACCGAAGCGGAGGCAAAAATACCTAAAAGAGAAATAAAGAAAACAAGCCACAATTGACTCGGAAATAGTAATGCTCCTAGAACAACAAATGGTGAACTAGGTAATAAAAATACACCTCGAATCATGCAAATTAGAAAGTATATAATAAACAACTGTTGGGAATATTGCTCAAAAGCAATCTTCATTTGTTCGTGATCCAAAAAAGATGGATTATAGAAAGAATAGCCTAAAAGACCAATAATTGCAGCAATCCAAACGCCAAAAAGAATGCGTTTGATTAGAATAATAGTAGGTTGATTAGCCATATTTTATGCAATAAAATAACTCAAATGAAATTAAAAAGCAGCCAATAACATTATTATCTCTTGGCTGCTTTCTTTAGTTTTTTAATCCGAATCTTTGAATCTGTCCAGAGTTCGTCTATCTCTTTTGGTTGGTCTTCCTGCTCCTTTTTCTCGTTGTTCGGCAGGCGTATTAGAAATGTACCATTGCTTGAATTTGTTCATTTCTTCTTCTGGTGTCAAATTCTCATAACAAGGTTCTGCCAAAGTCGCCGAAACACGTTTTTCTATTAAATCAACTACCTTATAGACCATATTAAAACCTTCCTTCTTAACTTGAAGTAAATCACCTCGCGTGACACTCTGAGAAGGTTTTGCATTAGAGTCATTTATTTTGACTTTTCCGCTTTTACAAGCATCTGTAGCCATTGTTCTTGACTTAAAAATTCGGACACTCCACAACCATTTATCTATTCTTACCTTGTTTAATGGTGTTTTTTCCTTTCCCATTCTTTAATACATTTTACCGCGCTTCACTAGATATGGAAGCAAAACTTGTTTAAAACCTTTATTTATATCAGCTTCTACAAAGTCAATTTTATATTGCAAACACTTCATTTTGAGTGCTTCTTTGTAAGCTTTCATCTGTGTTACATAATAATCTTTAACTTGGTTCGATTGAAGGCGTACTTTTTCGCCAGTTTCCATATCTTCAAAAATATATGGACGATTTTCAAACTCAAAATTAATTTCTTTTGCCTCATCTACCACATGAAAAAGAATGACTTCATGCTTATTATATTTTAAATGTTGCAATGCTTCAAAAAGCTTTTCTGACTTCTCTGTATCGTCAAACATATCACTAAACACAATGACTAGCGAACGTCTGTGAATACTATCCGCGATTTGATGTAAAGCTTTGGTCGCATCTGTGGTTAGGTTGTGTATTGGTTGCGCTAACAGTTTGTCAAGGCTACTCAATAACCTTCTATAATGAGTTGTAGAAGACTTGCACCGTGTATGTTCTCGTAGTTCGTTGTCAAAAGTCGTAAGACCAAAAGCATCTCGTTGTTTCATCAGTAGATTCATGAGTGCGGCGGCAGACAAAGCACTAAAACGTAATTTGTTCATGTGCTTAGGGTCGTGCTTTTTGGCTTCGGGAAAATACATCGAAGATGATGAGTCAATCACGATTTGACAGCGAAGGTTAGTTTCTTCCTCATATCGCTTCGTGAACATCTTTTGAGTTCGAGCATAGACTTTCCAATCAATATTTTTGGTGCTTTCGCCAGGATTGTACAAGCGATGTTCGGCAAACTCAACCGAAAAACCATGAAATGGACTTTTGTGTAAACCAATAATAAAGCCTTCTACTACTTGTCGCGCAAATAGTTCAAGATTATTGATATTCCGAACATCATAATTATTTAATAAACTCATTGGGTTCTGTTGATGTATTTTTTATAATTATTCAGCATTGTAGTAAAAGCCTAAATGGAAGACTTTGAAAGGGAATACTAAAATAAAAGTGTTACTGGTTACTGGTTACTGGTCTCTGCTCCGTTAGCTATGCAGCTAATAGTAGAGCAAAACTTATCTCATCAACGTATGTGAAGAAACCAGAAAACTAGAAACTAGAAAAAGACTGATAAGTCGATTCTTTCTCTAAGAACGGGGATTTTTTATAAAAAAAAAAGTTATTTCTATGAATAACTAAAAAAATCCTCTTAGAATATATATTTCTAAGAGGATTTCTATAAAGAATTAAATAGCTTGATTAAGCCATGTGTTCTTTCATTTTAGCTTCGTAATTAGCTTTTGTAGTTGCTCCAACGATTTTGTCAACAACCTCACCGCCTTTAATATAAAGAACCGTAGGAATACTACGAACGCCGTACTCACCAGAAATAGCAGGATTCGTATCCACATCCATTTTACCGATATTTACATCCTTACCGTATTCGTTAGCTAATTCGTCAATGATAGGAGAAACCATTTTACAAGGGCCGCACCAAACTGCCCAAAAATCAATAACAGTCAATTTGTCGCTGTCTAATACGTCTGCTTTAAAATTTGCATCTGTGAATTCTAATGCCATGATTATCTAAATTTTGTTGGTTCTATGATTAATTATCTTGATAATAGCCAGAGAACTAAGATTAGTTATGATTAATTACTAGAGTTTTGTAACAAGCATTAATTTTTGCATTTAATGCTGTTATCTTTTTCTAACATCAAAAAATTGTAATTAGTTGTAAAATTATAAAATGCTAGTAGTTTTCTCATTAATTTTATTAATAAAATGTCAATATTTAAACATTTTAATTTTTCTATAACTTAATTTGACCTTTCTGAGGCTGAAATGCTCTTATTTCCTACCATCCTTTTAGCAATAAATCTTTTTCTGTTAAAATATTTACACTTTTTTAATATGTTAATTGTTTTTTTACAATAAAAAGTAAATATTTATACATATATAAATAATTATCATCTATATTTGTATTGGAATGTTTTGATTTTATATATGAATCATTCATTTATGTATATATTTATTTTTTGAAAAATAATGAATTCTATTAAGAATTACATTCTTGATACACAACTCAGACAAGACCACTGAAAGTTTGGCATATTTTTTAATCATTTTATTAAAAAACAAATATGTTAAAAACTGATTTTAAGAAAACAAAACCATAATTTGTGTAAATGAATGTATTGATAAAACATAAAACAATAGTTTACCATATTACGGTACTAGTGCTTTTGATATTTTCAAGTGGCATTCTGGTAGCGCAATATGAGTCTAACTATGAAACGATAAAAGCAGAAGGACGTATTCCGAATGACTTCCTGAATTTGGTCAGAGGTCAATCTCGTATTAACTTGAATAATACGGAGCGATTGACGAAGGCACAAAGAGAAAATTTTAGGGATGCGACGAATCTGGCACTTCGTAATATCTTCACGGACGGTAATATCTATTTTAATGACCGAATGACGGAATATGTCAGAGCGGTAGGGAAGCGATTAGTAAAAGGAACTGAAAGCGAAGGAAGAGTTCAGTTTTTTGTGCATAAATCACAAGAGTTGAATGCTGCTTCTTGGCAAACGGGAACGATTGTCATTAATATAGGTTTATTGAGTCGATTGCAGAATGAAGCTCAACTAGCTTATGTCTTGTCGCACGAAATCGCACACTTTCAAAAACAACATCCTTATCAACAATATGCACAGCAAATTCACCAAAATCACCCTACGAAGAGTAGCGAATTAGTCAAAAATTTTAAAGAACATTCTGATTATAGCCTAAAGTATGAGTTAGAGGCAGATTCTATTGCATTGGGTATTATGAAAAAAAGTGGCTATGCAATAGATGAAAGTGTTTATACTTTGGAAATTCTATTACATCAGTTGCCACGTCCTTTTGTTAATTTAATCGAATATTTTTCATCGCAAGAACTTCAATTGTCGCGAGATGATATTTGTGATTTTAAGGAATATAGTGCTTTCAAAAAGAATGGCTACCAACTAACGGAGCAACATTTTTCGAACCATCATATCAAAAGACGCTTAGCTAATTTGGGGCGTGTGCTCGAAAACAAGTACAGTATGGCAATGGTTTTGGAAGGACAGCATCGAGGAGTAGAAGGTCAAGTACGTTTTCATTTTGACCGATCGATATTAAAAAATGTAACTCAAACGGCACAATTTGAAGTTATCAATCAGGCTTTTTTAGATGCGAATTACCTGAAGAGCATCAATGAAGCTCTGGCTATGTTGCGCAGTTTTCCTAATAATCAGTTTTTGCACTCCAAAATAGCAGAGAATCTATATTATGTACAACATTATAGTCAGTTGGATTTATTAGATAGAATCTTTTTTGATAACCAACAGATAGAAGAAGATGCTTATGCTAGGCTATGTTGTTTGGTCAATAATTCTAGTAAAGATAGTCTTCAACTAATGATTAATGGTTTTATAAAAAAATTATATCAAGACTATCCGAATAATGAAACGATGCTGATTACAATGGCAAAATTGACAGAAAATAATGAAGGAATAAAGGCTGCTAAAGTATATTATCAAAAGTATGTCAAATTATTTCCTTTTGGTCAACATTATCCTGATGCGAAGCGTAAACTAAGATGAGAAATAAATATATCAGAAATATTTTATTATTTTGCAGCCTAATAATCGGGAACTTATCATGCACTAGCTTGTTAGATATAGAACGACAGAAGGATTTTTCTTTGGAGTCTGTTAAGGTCAAACAGATAGTATGTATTAATCCTAGTTTTAATATTTTTACTCAAAATACAGCAAAGGGAACTAGTACGGCAAGTTATTCTGAGACGGTGAAAAGAGAAAGAGTATTCAATAAATTATTATCTAAAAATGCCCTGAAAAATGGGATTATTTTACAGATTATAGATACAGATGATTTACAAAATAATGATGCTTCATATTTTAATTACTTAGCACCTCTTCGTAAAGAAATCTTACAGGTCAATTATTTACAAAATTTTGAAGACATTAATAAAAATGTAAAAAAAGGAAATAGCTCGCAAGTTAGATATGATAAAGGACCAAAAATATCAACACATTATAGCCATTTGGCAGAAATTTATGGAACATCACTTTTTGCTGTTCAAGGACTTTCTTATCAGACCAAAACTAATGAAAAAGCAAGTGAAAGCATTTTATCAACGACAAAAGCATTATTGCCCAATGTAGTTGATAATCAAAATATGATATATTTTACAATAATTGCGGATGTATCAAAATCCGAGATTGTTTATAGAGAATACAGACAAGTAGATGGAAGTGCTTCGGAAGGAAATCTAAATAGCATCATCTATGATAGTTTCAAAATAATAGCTAATTGAGAATAATTGCCACTATAATTCTATTTCTAATAGAAAGGAATTGTTTGGTATTTTCATGAAGCTGTAAAAAAAAACTCATCATCTATTAAACGGATATTCGTTTACCCAATTAAAACCTCTATTTATTAATAAGAAATCTTCTTTTTTCTTAGTATTACCATACGCTTTAATAGAATCTCCTTTATATATTGTTTCTAAACTAAAAGTTGGACCAGCATTTTTTAGTTTCATTTTAAAACTATCTGTAGAATCTCTGTAACTTGTTAATATTAGCGTATTCGTTAATGAATTTGTTTCTGTTTTAAAATATAATTTTGAACGGTTCATTTTCTGAATCTGTATGCTTCCTTCATTTTCTATCATTATATACTTCCAACGTTCTTCATTAAATTCATCTGCAAGAATAGTTTTATTGTTTCTCTCAAAATGGGTGATTTCATATAAACCAAAATTCATTGGTTTTTTTGCTAAATCTCCATAAGCAAAAAGAGAATTCACGACACCAAATACTCCAGAAACCAACACAAACCCAATAAGCAAAAATTTTACAATAAGCGATATTGGTCTAAACCAAGTTTTCTTATAATTTGGCTGCTCAATAGGTGTTAATTGCACTGCT
>CAKZLT010000363.1 GCA_937127195.1 uncultured Saprospiraceae bacterium | reverse complement strand
TAATATAGAATTAACAGCAGTAGGAGCAACTTTTGTAGATGAAAATATGGAAACTGTCAAGGAATTAAGAAGTCTTAGTGTGAAAGGTTTTTCGGATGAAGAATTGAAAACACTGAGCAGTATGTTGCTGAGAATACAGGAAAATATGAGTCTATAATCAGAAAATTTTTAAGATAAAAGGTATATTCAATTTTTTTTGAATTTAAAATTGATATATCAATAATTGATATTGAATAATTTTTATGAAAAAGATATTATTAGCATTTGGCTTTGCAATCCTAGTTTTGGGAAGCTGTCAAGCACAAAAAGAAAAGATGAAGACCATTGATAAAAATGGAATGAAAGTGAGTTGGCATTTTGAGAATGAACGGGTTTATTTTGAAGTTTCTGCGCCGACAAACGGCTGGGTTACAATAGGTTTTAATCAGAATTCGGGGATTCAAGGGGCGTATTTATTAATGAGTAATGTGATTCAAGACAGGGTGAATGTAGTGGAACATTATACGATTAGTGCAGGAAACTATAAACCGATTACCGAATTAGGAAGTGTGGCAAAGGTCGAAAACATCAAAGGGAAAGAGGTTGGTGGTTTTACTCAGATAGCATTTTCGTTACCTGTCGAAGCATTGAGTAAATATCAAAAAGACTTAAAACTGGGTATGGATTATTTTATGATTTTAGCATACAGTAGGGCAGATGATTTTCAGCATCACTCAATGATGCGAACGCACATTAAGGTGACTTTATAAATTAGGTTAGTTATTTTTTTACTGAAAGGCAATTCAGTAAAAAGAATTGGAATTGTTTAATTTTTTAAAATAGAAAAGATGAAAAAATTAATGTTAATTGGAGTTTTTGGATTATTATCAATGACTTCTACTTACGCACAATCATCTGATATTCAGTTGATAGAACAGACAATTTTTACATTTGCGAAGGCAGGAGATAATCAAAATGTAAAGGCGTTTGAAGAAGTTTTAGATGAGAACTATCGAGTTGTAATGAATAGACTATTTGGTGGTAAAAAAGTTGCCATATTATCCAGAGCAGTTTACTTGAAGAAGATTAAGAATAAAGAATTTGGTGGCGACAAACGAGAGGTTTCTATTCTGAGTATCACAATTAATGGAACAACCGCAACGGCTAAAGTGGCTTTGAAGGGAACGAAAATGACCTTTAATTCGCTATTAACCTTAGTGAAAAATGAAGCAGGTGAGTGGTTATTGATTAGTGATGTGCCTGTTGTTAATTAGAGTATTAAATGAACTATTTTGATTGATAAGAAGTAGTTTTTGGGGTGTATAATGGATTGTTCATATATCAAAATAAGAGTATTTTTGATTTTGGCAAACTGTTATACACCCAATTTTTTATACAAAAGAACCCAAGACTTAACTCCTAAACTTATAGAATAAGCTTTGAATTGATTGTTACTTCCTTTTCTTTTTTCGTATTTTTATTTACTCATCAATTTCTAAAATTGCTTGTACTTTTTCTATTGCTATCATTGGAATTATAAAGAAAGAGAAACCAAAATAAAATAGAAATGAAGTATTTGTTTTTTTGTAAAAAAGAAGAATATGATAATCAAAGAATTAGAACTCTACACCGCTCAACTAGCGCAACAAACGGATTTTTATTCAAACATATTAGAACTAAAAATTGTAGCACAATCCGAGCAATCAGTGGCTTTTCAAATAGGAAAAACCATTTTACGATTAACTTACCGCGAAGCATTTACGCCTTATCATTACGCAATTAATATTCCGAATAATAAAAAAGAGGAAGCCTTAAAATGGCTAAAAGACCGTGTTGATGTACTAAAAGATGGAAATTCTGAAATTCAGTATTTTGATTTCTGGGATGCGAATGCTATTTATTTTTATGATAATGATAAAAATATTGTTGAGTTGATTGCTCGGAACACATTAGATAATGAGTCTGATACATCTTTTGATGTTCAACAATTAATCGAAATATCCGAAATCGGATTGCCAACAACTAATATTAAACGTGAATATGAGTTTTTGAATGAAAGAACGATTATTCCGATTTATTCTGGAAATTTTGAACGATTCTGTTCAGTTGGTGATGCGAATGGACTTTTTATAATTATCAATAAAAACCTCAAAAAAAATTGGTATCCAACTCAAGATAAGCCACATTCATCAGATTTTAGGATTAAGTTTGAAGAAAAAGGACGTAATTATCGGTTAGAATATAAAAATGAAAGGCTAAAATTTATTTCTTAGGATTTGAGATATTCTTCATTTTTGTTTTAATATTGCTTTTTCAAAATAAGCATTCATAACAGTAAAAGCATGAAACTCCTAAAATGGAATTGGTTGATATTATTACTCGCCTTAGTGAGTTGTGAGGAAGAAACTCGATGTGATAATGATTTTCAAGGAAAGGATTTTCAGAAACATGTTATAGGATTTTACCCCAATTGGAAAACTCAAGAATTGCCGATTCAGAATATTCAATGGGAATATTTGACTAGGGTAATTTATGCTTTTGCTCACCCTACTGAAGCTGGAGCGTTAGTGACGAATAATTTATATAAAAGTGAAAAATTAGTCAAAACGGCACATGAAAATGGAGTAGAAGCGTTTTTATCTATTGGAGGTGGCGGCGGAAAATCAGCTCATTTTGGAAAAATGGCAGCACAAAAAGAAAGTCGCCAACGATTTGTAAAAGAGGTAGTTGCTTATACTGAGAGGTATTGTTTTGATGGTATTGATATTGATTGGGAGTACTTGAGTTATACTTCCGAAGCACCAACTCGATTGGAACAAAAAGCATTGATTGTCCTTTTACAGGATTTGAAAAAAGCACTAAAACCTATCGGAAAGGAATTGTCAATTGATGTTTATGGCTCGATTTGGGCTGGACGTTTTTTCTTAGATGAGGTGATTGACTATGTAGATTACGTTCATATTATGGCGTATGATTTTTCGGGAAAATGGTCGGAAGCAATGCCTCATTCTTCTTTTGAACAGGCTTTTGGTATAGATACAAAAGAAGCTCCTTCGGGTGTTCATTATTGGGCGAATGTCCGAAAATGGCCGCGATATAAGTTGATTTTGGGAGTTCCGTTTTATGGTCGTGATTTTAATGATAAGAATGTAAAAGGGAAACCTTTTAAGGAAATTATTAAAGATAGTCCAATGGCTTTTAATCAGAATGAAGTCAATCAAATTTTTTATAATGGCGTTGGTTTGGTCAGAAGAAAAGCTAAAAAAGTGAAACTCGATGGCTTAGGCGGAATTATGGTTTGGGAGTTGACACAAGACCATGAAGGTAGGCACAGTTTGCTGAAAACAATAGGAGAGGAGTTGATAGAAAATTGACCGTTTGCCGTTTTAATGCTTGTTGAATTCAATAAAACGGCTTTTCGGTAATGTAATGGAATCGCGTTCGTAACAAATAATTTTATCTTCTTTTAGAAAGTTTCTCTACCATTTTAAAGACCTGCTTGTCAAAAATACTAGGAAAAAAACGCTTCATAAAAGCAATTTTTCTAGCTTCTTTTGGTAGAAAAATTTTAAAATCACCTTTTCCAGCTTTCTCCAAAATCTCTAAAGCAACCGCTTCGGCTTCTAAGTTAGAACGTTCAATCATTTTAGATGCAAAACTCTGAGCTGCGCCACCGCCACGTGCATTTTCCATGATATTGGTCTTAAAAAACGTTGGCATGACCACCGAAATATCAATATTATAAGGACGACTTTCGTATCGAAGCGTGTCCGAAAGCGAAATAACTGCCGCTTTTGTAGCATTATAAGGAGACATATTTGCACCATTTGCAATACCTGCCGCACTAGCAATATTAATAATATGCCCACTTTTTCTATCTAACATTTGTGGCAATACTGCTTTACTCACATACAGCAATCCTTTTACATTGATATCAAGCATTGCTTCCCAATCATCAGTATTTCCATCTTGAAAAGGATCTAATCCATGTGCATTTCCAGTGTTATTGATTA
>CAKZLT010000362.1 GCA_937127195.1 uncultured Saprospiraceae bacterium | reverse complement strand
AATACATTTTCTACCAAATCGCGAACTTTTCCTTCGTATTCATCTTTCTTTTGGTCAATGTCTTCTAGCAAATCATCAACGACTTTTTTACCTTCGTTTTCTGTGATTTTACCCTCTTCGACCAATTCATTAACTTTCGATTGAGCCTTCTCGATAGTAGAAGTCACTAAACCAACACCTGAATACAAGAATTTTTTGAATGTATCTTCCATTATCTTTTAATTTTATTTTTTTTAAAAAGAGACAGACAATTTTTGTTGCCTGCCTATACTATGTTATGTGTTTCGTAACAAATGATTGATTGCTGTTACACTTAACTACATTGCAAGAGTTGTGCAAACTGAAGAATGCCAAAAATACCAAATTTGATTTGGATGGCTTTTTTTATAAAAAAACAAGCTAAAACTACGCACTTGTTATTATTTTCATAAAAAAATAGCATTAAAATATAAATTTCATAAAAGGAATAGTTTTATTTTTTTATAAAAAAAGTAAATAAAAAAAAAGCAGTCGAAATAGGCTTTTCTAGCTGCCTTTTTGTCAAAAAGCTGGCAGTTACCATTTTTTGTTTGGGTAAAAATGTAAAAAACACCAAATTTGATGATTTTCACAATCCGCGATTAAAATGTTATACGGATTAGTCCATCATATTTCATTTTAAAAAAAAGAGAAACATGACAGATTGAACTTTTAAGGCTCAAATATCAAAATATTATTTAGCTGACAGAATATTATATGGCAGTAATTTTTATAAAAATGAACCTTCTCAACTCTAAAGACGTAGTTTATAGAAAAAATGAAGGCTTTTTTCAAAAAATATCTTACAACTATAAAAGCATTTTCAATAAAAAACCTTAACTTTAAAATCAAAGAGCGCCTGTAATTACCAAAAACATTTAATACGATGAGATATTTATTTTTATCTACTCTTTTGCTGCTATCAAGCTGTGAAACGTATCACTATTACACCCAAAATGCCTATACTTCAACCAACCACAGTAATTCAAATCGATTAACAGAAATTCCTTTAAGCTTACATCAAAATGAAATTGATGTTTTTTTTAGTCATGAAAAACCAAAAGAAAAATACATTAAAGCATTTTTGTTAGAAGAAATCGCTTATGGTGAAGTATCTTATGGCACATTAGTGAATAAATTGAAGCGACAGGCTTACGAAAAAGGTGTTGATGCATTAATCATTTTATCTCGAGATAGGAATATTTCTGAAACGGAATACTCTTTTACAGTTACCAATACGGTCAGTGCATTAGGAGTAAAATACATCAAGAATCTAAAATTTAAAGAAGGTATTCCGAAACAGGCTATCTTATCCTTTTTTAATGAAGAAAAAGCTGTTTATATACCTCAAGAACGACTTTTAATGGCTGATAAAGGTCAAATTAGGGATTCTGACCAATCGAATCTTTACCTTCAATATTTTCACCATTATTCGTTGGATTATATGCTTTATGAAATTAATCAAAACTGGCGTGTATTGACTAAAGAAAACTCCAATCAAATCTATAAAAGGCAATATAGAACGTTTGATAAAACGACTACTTTTACATTTACCTATGATAAAGAAGGCAAGGTTATTCATGTACTTCGCCATCATTATTTGAAAGATATACCTGTTCAAATAGAGATTGAGTTTGAGTATAAAAATGGGCGAGTAAGTAAAAGTAATATTTATCAAAAGGCTAGATTTGGAGAAGTTATTAGAGATAAAAATGGAGTTAAACTAAACCGTATTCACAAAAGAACGGAACTTTATGAATATCATTCTGATGGAAGGCCGCTTCGAAGAACCATTTTTCAAATAAGAGATGATAAACCTAAGCCTCTTATGAAACTATCTTACGAGTATTATTCTGAAAAGGAGTATAATCAACTTATCAGTAAAGCAAAATAGGCGATTCCGTAATTTTTTGTCAAAAAAGGCTGAATAGTTTTATTGAAAAAAATAAAACCGTTCGGTCTTTTTTTATTTCAAATCATCTTACCTTTAAGCAACTATTCTTACACATTTAAAAAAGAAGAAAATGACTTACTTAGAATCAACCTATTTTTATGAATTAGAACACGAATCGGTGCAAGAACTAATTAACGAATTTCAAGATAAAGACCTAACCGATAAGGAAAAAGCAATTGGATTATATTTGAAAGTCCGTGATGGCTGGCTTTACAATCCGTATTCAATCGCTTTCAAAAAGGAAAAATACCGTGCTAGTTACCTTCTGCCTCGAAAAGAAGGGCATTGCATTGACAAATCTATCATTCTAATAGCTGGTTTGCGCGCTATGGGCATTCCTGCCCGCCTTCATCTGGCAAAGGTCAAAAACCATATTGCGGCAGAACGACTAATAGAGAAAATTGGGACAAATGAACTCACGCCACATGGTATGGTTGATATTTTTTTGAACAACAAATGGCTCAAAGTTTCTCCTGCTTTTAATGCTACTTTGTGCGAACGATACAAGGTTGAGCCTTTGGGATTTGATGGCGAAAACGATTCTACTCTTCAAGAATATAATGCAGAAGGCCAATTATTTATGGGATATGTCGAGGATTATGGTCACTTTGATGATATGCCACTAGACTTTATTCTCAATAATATGAAAACAAACTATCCAATACTTGCTGCATTATATATGAATGAAGAAAAAGCAGTATTTTAATCTTTTGAACCACAAAGGAACAAAGAAAACAAAGTCATAAATACCTTTTGTTTTCTTTGTTCCTTTGTGGTTTTCAAAAAATATGCAACCTTTCCAAAACCTTCCTGTCATTGATAATGTAAGTAACTTAGACGCTCTAAACGCTATCAAAACTTAATT
>CAKZLT010000361.1 GCA_937127195.1 uncultured Saprospiraceae bacterium | reverse complement strand
CCATTGTTTTATTCAAATAAACGCCACTATTCATAATATCGTTATGCCCAAAACCTTCCAGTTTAGTTAAATCAATCTTTTCATATTGTTCTTTTAATTGCAAGGAATGATGTAAAGGAATCACTTTGTCGTCTGTTCCGTGAAGCATATAAATAGGGCATTTGACGGCTTTCAAATGCTGATTAGTGGCTAATTTATATTTAATCAAAAACTTCGGAACAATCTTAACTTTCTCTAGTATCAACTTAGATAAACTGAAATAAGGCGAGTTCAAAATCAACTTTTTAGGATTATTATTAGCTGCCAAAACGGTAGCAAAACCCGTCCCGATTGACGTTCCTGATATAATTATATTTTTTTCATCAAAGGATTTTTTTAAATAATCATAAGCTAGTTGAGCATCTTCGATTAACTGCGTTTCACTGCTGATTTCACCTTCGCTTTTGCCGTAACTTCTATAATCCAAATAGAATACATCATAGCCAGCTTGAGTATATAAAACTGAACTCTGTCCCCAGCCGTGTATCGCGCCTCCGTTACCGTGTAAGAATAATACTACGCCTTTTTTTTCCTTTGATTTAAAATGAAGTGCATTCAAAAGAATATCGTCTTTGGTTTTCAAGTTCACTTCCTCAAATTCATTATCGAATCTAAAAGCATAATCTTTAGGTAAAACAGTTGGGTGAAATAATAATTTTTCTTGTCCCAAATACAACAAGAGGCAAATTATTCCATAAATAACAATTGCCAGTATCAATATTACCTTTATTTTTTGGTTCATAATTTTTTTTATAAAAAAGATTATCAATTAGCCCCATTCTAGTCTTCTAAATTTTATTCCCAATCCTATTATTAAAATAAAAGGAACTAAATCTTGAAAAAAATCATCTGTTCCATTTCCGATACAAGAAGACTTTAATTCAGGAAGAAGTAATTCGCCCAATATTCCGAGTATTCCAAATGTAATTACTGTATTACTAAGTTGTTTTGATTGTAGTTTGAAAAGCATTGTTTGTTTTTTGGTTAAAAAATTAGTGTAATTTTTTTTCTAAAAATAAAACATTCGCGCCCAATTAAAAAGATTCAACACACCTTTTTATAAAAAAAATGCATCTTATATAAAAAAGAAAAACAACCAATCCAATGAAAAAAACAATCGGCTTTATCCTATTCATCGCCTTATCTTGGCAATGCAACGTATCCAACCAAATCCGAATCGAAGACCAAGTTTTTCGGACACCAATGCTTTTAGTTAAGCAAGAAGATGGTAAAAAAGCACCTTTAAAATTATCTAATCTCAATATTTCTGTCGAAATCAATGGCAATATCGCTACGACAACGATGGATATGACTTTTTATAATGATGAAACTCGAATACTTGAGGGACAATTGAATTTTCCATTAGAAAATGAGCAAATTATTTCGCGATTTGCAATGGAAATGAATGGCAAATTGAGAGAAGGTGTAGTGGTCGAAAAGGAAAAAGGGCGAAGAACTTTTGAGTCGATTGTTCGACGCAAAGTTGACCCGGCGTTATTGGAAATGACGAAAGGGAATAATTTTCGGGCACGGGTTTTTCCGATACCAGCCAAAGGTTACAAGCGAATCGTGATTGGATACGAAGAAGCGTTACAAGTTGATAATAAAAATTGGTTATATCATCTTACAACTGCTTTTGACACGCCAATTGATACATTCGATTTGAATGTAAAAGTAGATAATCACACTAAAAAGCCTTTTTTAAAAGAAGGAAAAACATCTGTTTTTGAGCAATCAAAACGAGGATTTGGTTTGAATTTTTCAAAAAAGCAACATTTGCCTCAAAAGCGTTGGACAGTCGTTATTCCTTTTTCAAAAAAGAAGAAAGAAGTCATACTAACGCAAACACAAGCGGGCAAAAACTATTTTTATATCAATACTTTGATTAACAAAATCAAAGAAAAGCGAACACCTATAAAGTCGATTACTTTACTTTGGGATGTTTCAGATTCGGGTAAAAATAAAGACGTTGAAAAGGAATTAAACGCTTTGAATCACTATTTTAAATCACTCAACAAACTAGATGTTCACTTGGTAGCCTTTAGTAATGAAGTACATTTTTATAAAAAATACAACCTTAAAAACGGTTCTTGGAATGAACTCAAAAAGGATATTCTAGCTTTGGATTACGATGGAGGAACGCGAATAGGTAACATTGATTTGAGTCAATATCCTTCTGAATCTATCATTCTTTCGACCGATGGTTTGAATACTTTGGGCGAGTCTCCATTGGATTTTCAAGAAATGCCAATCACTATTTTTAATTCTTCTAGCTCTGCAGATGAGTCTTATTTGAAGTATTTAGCGCAAAGCTCTGGTGGTAAATATATTGACTTTAAAAACCAAACGAACCAACAAATCAAAGAACAGCTTTTAACGAATTCTTATCAATTCATTTCAGCAACTTATGATAAAAACCTGATAGAGGAAGTTTATCCGAGTACAGCGAAACCAGTTGAAAATCAATTTGCAATAAGTGGCATTTTAAAACCAGCTACAAACGGCATTTTAAAACAAAAAGCTGCCGAAATTACTTTAAATTTTGGAATAGGAAACCGAATTTTAGATACTAAAACAATTTTAATTCCTAGTCAGAATGCTGATTGTGATGTAGCGCGACTTTGGGCAAAAGAATTGATTGCAGAATTGAGTCTTCAACCCAAAAAGAATGAAGAAAAGATAACCGAATTAGGCAAGTCATATAGTTTAATCACGCCTTATACATCAATGATAGTACTCGAAACAGTAGAAGATTATGTTCAATATGAAATAGAGCCGCCCATTGAATTGATGAAGGAATATCAACGTTTGTTGGCTATTAAGTTAGAAAACGAAGCTCAAATCACTCGTAACCAAACCGAAAAAATTGATATTTATGCTAAAAATTTGAAGGCGTGGTCAGAGAATAAAAATTTCATCTCTAAACCCAAAAAAAATGCTTCTAATAGAACAACTTTGAGTGATGGAACAGACTCTATTGTTACTTTAGATTTCTCTAGCGACGTTGTTTCAGAGAATAACCACGACAGCGATGGAGCTGTTGTCGAAGAAGAGGAAGAAGTAATTGACGAAATAGCTGTTGACCAAGACTTGCTTGTAATGGAGCAAATAGATGATATTGAGCAGGAAATTCCAAGAGTTGCACCGCCGCCGCCACCACCGCCAGTTATCGAAGAAGTCCCAAATGATGAAACTGGAGATGCCGAATTTAAAAGTAATGAAGCGACTAGTAATGGCAATGCAAATGCACATCCTGAACCTGTCCAAACAGAGGCAGATGCCAAAATAAAAGTAGAGTTGAAGCCTAAAAATCGTACTTATTTGACAAAACTAGAAGCAACTCCAGCAGCGGATAGATACAAAACGTATCTTCAATTGAAGGAAACAGAAGCGATTTCAGCAACTTTTTATTTAGAGGTTGGAGAATTCTTTTTATTAAAAAAAGATAGAAAAATCGCACTTCGTATTTTTTCAAATATTGCTGAAATGGATTTAGAAAATCGAGAATTTCTAAGAATCTTGGCGAATAAATTACGTCAATTAGAAGAATATGAATCCGCCATTTTATTATATGAAGAAATTGTTCGCATCAAAGGAGAAGAACCGCAGGCGTATCGAGATTTGGCTTTAGCTTGTCTTCAAATCAAAGATTATCAACGCGCACTTGATTTATTATACAAGGTTATTTCTACGGATTGGGAAGAAAATGAGTCACGATTTCAGGGCGTGAAGGAAGTTGCTTTGGTTGAAATGAATAATGTCATTGCACTACATGGCAAACAACTCGATATTTCTGCCATTCCTAAAAAATGGATAAAAAATTACGTCGTAGATGTTCGAATTATACTCAATTGGAGTAGTGACGCAACCGATGTAGATTTGTGGGTTGAAGACCCAAATGGCGAAAAATGCTCTTATAGTCATAAACAAACGGCTATCGGTGGACGTATTTCTTTTGATATGACTTCGGGCTATGGGCCAGAAGAATTTCTACTAACGAAAGCCATCAAAGGTGAATACAAAATTGAAGCAGATTTTTATGGTGACACACGCCAGACCGTAGCAGGAAATGTAACAATTGATGCGCAATTATTTACGAATTATGGGCGACCGAATCAAAAAATGCAAGAGATACATTTGCCTTTGGAGGGAACGAAGGAACGTATAAAAGTGGGAAGTGTTGTTTTTGAGTAGGAAACTACAAGCTTTAAAAACGAAACCTTATAGGTCTTAAAGACCTATAAGGTTTTTTTATAAAAAAAATTTATTCATTTTTCAAAGCTCTAGCACGCAAACGTTGCAAAAATGGAGAAGCAAAAATAAAATTTTGTAATAATTCATTATCACTTTCCAAAACATCATGACGAGTACCTTCCCAAGCCAATTCTCCTAAATGTAAAAAAGCAATTCTTTCGCCTATTTCCATCACAGAGTTCATATCGTGGGTATTGATAATCGTTGTAATATTATTTTCGATGGTGATGCTTTTAATCAATTCATCAATGACAATTGACGTTTTTGGGTCAAGT
>CAKZLT010000360.1 GCA_937127195.1 uncultured Saprospiraceae bacterium | reverse complement strand
CTGTTTGTAGTAATTTTGTGATTAAAAGAGTATAAGCGCCTTTAGGTGCGTCACTGCAATTCGTTATAATCAGAAAAATGAAACAAAAAACACCTTAGGGAGTAGGCAAAAGCTATTTTCCCATTTCCTTATTCTACATCAATTAATTCTATATTAAAAACCAATACAGAATTTCTTGGAATACCGTTTTTTGCTTGGCTACCATAAGCCAATTCTGATGGAATATATAATGTTCCTTTTCCTCCTTCTTTGAATAAAGGAATACCAATCTGCCAACCTCTAATGACCTGCCATAGACCAAAAGTAGTAGGAGTACCTCTATCATAAGACGAATCAAAAACAGATCCATCTATCAAATGACCTTCATAATCAACTGTAACAGTGCTACTAACTAGGGGTCTATCGCCTGTACCTTCATTATCAATTACATAATAAACACCTTCATCTGTCTTTTCCGCCTCGATATTATTTTCGGCTAGATAATCTAAAATTATCTCTTTGTCTTCATCAAACTGGCTTTCGCAAGCTGATAAAAATAGAACAACTGGTAATAAAAAGTAAAGTGATTTTTTCATAAAAAAGTAATATTAAATATTTAGGGAGTAGGCAAAAAATAACCTACCAGTCGAACTTGTTGTTTATGGTAGCTTATTTTATTGCCTAATCCCTTACAAGCCGTGTCAATTAAAAGAATCGACACGGTTCGCTGTTTAAAATAACTGTAAATTGTTACTATTTAGTTTCCAAAAATTTCTACTAATTTTTTGTCTAACGCAGGACCACGCAAATTTCGAGCAATGATTTTACCTTCTTTATCCACCAAAACCGTCTGAGGAATAGAAGTCACACCATATAATTGAGCCGCCGCATTTTTCCAACCTTTCAAATCACTAATGTGATGCCATGGTAATCCATCTTTTTTAATCGCTCCTATCCATGCCGCTTTAGTTCGGTCAAGGCTAACACCCAAAATGTCAAAACCTTGATCCTTATATTTGCTGTATAATTTTTTGACATGAGGATTTTCTTTGCGACATGGCCCACACCAACTTGCCCAAAAATCTACCAAAACGACTTTTCCTCTCAATGAACTCAAACTAATTGATTTTCCATCAGGTGAATTTTGAGCAAAATCTGGAGCTTCTCCACCAACAATATAAGAAGCCATGCTAGATAGTTTATTATTGAAATAATCAGCTATACCAGGATTCGATGTTTTATATTGAGTTACAAACTCTTTAGCAAAAACACTAAAAGCACTATTGTTTTTGTCCATAAAACCTAATGTAATACCAGCAAGTGCTGCCTTGCGTGCCATCGAATTAGCAGGAAAACGATTAACTAAGTCTCTAGAAGCAACGATTTGAGACTCATTCGTGATGCCTATCGTTGGTAAAGTACTCGAATATTTTCGGGTTACGTCCATTAAGTGAGGAATGCGGTTCAAGTCATTATCTTTAAAATTAACTTGACTAATAAAATTCTTTGCAAAATAATCAGCCTCAGGTTGTTTTGGTGCTTTATTATTTTGATAACTCAAATAGGTTTGTAAACCAACAAACTTATGCAGAATAGGATTCGTCGTTTTGAATTTATTCATATAATCCAATTTGCGCTTATCCAAGTCCGCTAATTTTACATCTAGTTCTTTTAGCAATGTAGGATTTTTGGCAGCCGTGCGATATTGCCCTAACAGTTGCTGCATTTCACCTTGAAACTTATTAACATCACGGATAGCTTTACCATAATTATTATTAGCCAGTGAATTAACTTTCACTGCCTGAAAAGTTTTATAAGAGCCATTTATTTTGACTTCTTTCTCCGTTCCTAATAAAATGATTTTATAATTTCTGTCCGATGAACCAACAAAGTAAAAACCTCTAGCAGGAATTTTGACTTCATTGTCTATTATCCCAACACTATCTTTAATAGTAATAGGAATCTGCATTAATGCTTTCAATTGAATACCATCGTGTTCAAATAAAGTAATACTCTTTGCGTTATTACAATCAGACAATTCGCCTAGAATTCGAATTGTAGTCGTATCTTTAGTTGTACTTTGAAAACTAACCAGCAATATCAATGCTGCTAATAGTCCTAATGAGCCAAAATATTTCATATTTCTATTTTTGTATTTTATTTTCTTTTAAAAATCTTTTCCTTACGCCTTATGTAAGGAAAAATTAATTCTATTATAAATAGTATCCGTTCATCATCTTACTCCTCTGGGTTTATCTAAATTGAGGAAT
>CAKZLT010000359.1 GCA_937127195.1 uncultured Saprospiraceae bacterium | reverse complement strand
ACAATTATCAAAATAACCATAACCATAATTATAACCAGCCATAATAGTTGAACAGGTATCCATACAGTAATACAAATTCCAGTCAATAATGACGCTATCTCCAGGCAATAAATCTGGTAAGCTTAGTAAAAGACGCTGTTTGTAATCTTTTGACATACAACTCAAATCGGTGTCTTCCCAGTAAACAGGATAAATCGGAGCAGTTACACCATTTTGAGTCATTGTAATAGTACTATCATCAATAGCATTTATCCACGTGTTCATATCTTCGATACCCATCAATCGAAATTGTAAAAAAGTGGCTATATCATCACCTGTGTTTTTGATGACCATGCTCTGGGAAACGGCATTGTCACCACAATAACAATCATCATAAGTGATTGGAGAAGGAGTAAATTCAACATTAGAAGAGTAAGGACTTACGAGAACTTGTATCGCTGCATTGAAGTTATCGGATTGACAAACTGAACCATCACAGCCCCATTCTGCGGTCAAGATTGAAGGTACAACGCCACCACAAGAACGAATTGTAATGTTTTCAGTAATCGTAATAATTTCATTAAAATCAAATAAAGTATCGCCATTTCCAACAGTTGCGAAATCTGCACCAGAAAGTAAAATTTCAAATTGATTAGTATTACCAACCGATGTTCCGAGTGTAGAAGTAATTTCGAGTTCTCCACCATGACTATCTTTGAATGTGAAGGCAGCTAATGAAGCTGGTCGCGTATTTCTAACCGTAATTGTTCGTGTGAGTACATCGCCCCATATATAGCCCGTAGTCGTTACAGGAACAACAGGATTGATAACCAAAAGCGCTGTTTCGATACTAAAAGGTGATGTTGTAATCGTTTTTGTACCGCCTGTAAAGTTGGCAAGAATAGTATTTTGAAAGGTTGTTGCGGCGTTAATTGCTCCAATCAATCCACAACTTGCTTTTGCGGTAACCCAAAGTGTATCTTTCTGTCCTGGTAAAAAATTAGGCACAGAAAAAAGAGGTTGATTGGATGTAGAAACGTTTTGTTCTGTCGCACCAGCTCCAGTAACCGAACCTATCATGTAATTCAAACCGTTAGGAAATTGAATTTCAATGGTAATATTTTTTGCAGTATCGGTTGTTGGATTTTCGAGTATTAAAGCAAAATTACTCGTTTGACAGACTTCTAACCCTGTTGGCATTATTGGCGTAATAATCAAATCATTCGCTAATAAAAGTGATTGAAAGCTACAAACTAAGATTAAGGAAAGTAGGATTTTGTTCATCGGTTATTTATTTACGGATTTTACAGAGGGATTATAAAAATAAGCTTTTGCCTAATATGGACT
>CAKZLT010000358.1 GCA_937127195.1 uncultured Saprospiraceae bacterium | reverse complement strand
GCTTAATTTTTTAAGCACTTTTAAATAAAAAAATAAAGTTGTATAATGGTGCAACTTATTTATTTTTCTTCACTTATTGAATCTATGAACAAGTTAGGGAAGTTTTTTTTAAAATAATAAAAATACAAAAGGTTACTTGTTTTCTCTTTTAAAAAGAAAAAAGCGACTCCGAAAATATCGAAGTCGCTTTTTGATTTTTTTATCAAAATAATAAAGTAAAAAATTGTCAAAAAACATCTTTTTTAAAAATCCGTACCAATAGAAAAATAAGCCCTCGGCTCTTGTATAACGCCTGTTTCTACACCCCAAGCATAATCTAATCTTACGAAATACCCCAAAAGCATCGTTCGGACACCGAAGCCATATCCCATTACAATTGGGTTTCGGAAGTAATTTACGGTTACTTTTACTTGTCCATTTTGTTGCTGTACAACGGTTGTATTTAGCGGGTTATCTTCTCTGAAAGGCGTTAAACCTTCCCACGCAGAACCCGCATCAAAAAAGCCAACTAATTGCAAATTACGAACAAAATTATTATTAATCGGACGACGTGTAATGTATTTAGTAATCGGTACACGAAGCTCTAAATTAGCTAAAGCGTAAGAATTTCCATTTCGGATATTACTTTTGAATCCACGCAGATTTGTTGCAACTCCCTGATAAACAAACTCATCTGAACTAGGTATTGGAATATTTCTATTAAAGCTATTGTCACTTGGAAAAAGGGGCCAATTAGATGCACCTCCCAAAAAATACAAGATTTTGTTACTACCAAATGAAGAATAAGCTGCAAAACGAGCTGCCAAAATAGAGTGCTTATCCAATTTCTGATAATGACGTACATCTACTCCAAGAACGCCAGTTAAGCCAAGACTCGGCTCAAAATAAGTACTATCAATCACGCCAATTGCGAATCTATTTAGCACCTCAGCCGTTGCCTTCATACGCGTTCCGTGTTTGATATTGGTAGCAATATCCGCTGTATTATCAAATACATACTCCAATTTCATTCCTATTCGCTCTTGACTATTATTGTTTGTCAATAAAGAAATAGGCTCTACCAATTCATAGACCGTGTTATCTATTCGACCAGTAAATATTGCTCTGAAACTCTGGTAAATATCTAATGGGTAACGCAACTGCACTTCTGCCAAACTAGAGATAAGATTATAGTCCAACGGAATAACCGAATTTCCTAGCTGCACCTCCCGAGTTCTTGAAAACTGTGAACGATACAACATAAAACGCTTATCTAAACGTTTGCTTTCGTCATCAAATATCGCAAAATATTCAGCTCCATCAAACGTAATCGGAATACGCATACCTACTCGAAGTGTATAATCCTCAAATAAATCATTGATATTGAGTACCCCCAAGATGCCTAATGGTAAAAAGCTGTTATCGGGCTGATTATCAACCGTAGGAGTTAACCCATCAAACAAAGGACTATTGTCTAATTCAACATTCAGAAACTCCGATTTGAACTGCAAGCGATGTGGTCGAATATTGCTTCTACGAAACTCAATCGGACTTTTATTCAGCTTTTTTGCCTCTTTTTTTGCTTCTTGAACCTGAATGCCTGTGTTCTTATCTACTTCAACTTTTGCGTTTGAAGGTTTGATAGGAGGATCTTCTCTAGCATCGTTATCTTCGAATTCACTCTGAAAAAAGTAGTTATCAATGTCAATCTTTCCTGTATCAGGCTCTTCGGATTTAGGTTCTTCAACCTTTGGCTCTTCCACTTTCGTTACTGGCTTCAGAGGTTCTTTTACTTTAGGTTCTTCTGCTTTAGGTTTCGGTGTTTTATCAGCAACCACCGTCCCTAACTTATTTCGCATAAAGTGCGTAATAATTGGTTTCTCCTTTTTTTCAGTATTAATCTCATCTATATAGACTTGATATTTTCCTTCATAAAAAAGTAAAGTTGCCTTTTTATTCGCTTTAGGCGCAGTGTGTTGCTCCAGAATATTTCTACTATAATTCGTTGTCGCATAAGAAAAACCCTTCGGTTTATATATATCTCGCACGAACATCGTGTCAATTTCTTCTGCTGGCAAATTCAATAAAGAATCCGTTGGCAGGACAATTTCTTTTTTATTATTTAAAATATAAACTCGCTCTTTGTAAGCAAATATGGTATCAACATATCCAATATATCGATTATAAATCCCTGTCTCATTACTCAAATATGAAAAATGACGGTCATTAATCATTCTTGGCTCTTTTTCATTTGCCAAAGGCGTATTCGTTAGTCGAACGACATCCGTATTATTTTTTATTTCGGTATCATAAAAGTACAAATCAAAGGTTTTGACAGGTAAAAGCGTATCCAAATTTTGACCTTTAACGATTGTCGAGTCATCTCGATTAGAAGCAAATATTATCCCGTTTCTGCCATTAATAGTAGCAAAAGTGGCATCCATATCATCGTGATAATCTCTTGTAACCGCCTTACTTTGACGGGTTCTTATATCAAAAAGATAAATATCGGAATAGCCCGATTGAATTGCAGAAATAGCAATCTGTCGGTTATCAATAAAATCTGCACTCAAAACTCGCTCATAAGTGGTCGGTATTAAAAGTGTTTCACTTTTTTCGCCTGTCAAATCATGTAAAAGTAATTTGGCTTTATCCCTTTTCTCATAAAAAACAGCCAGTTGATTCCCATTTTTTGACCATGTTAATAATGGATAATTATAATCTGTGGCTTGAAAAACGTTTTTATAACTATTTTTTAAAATTAACTTTCTATTCTTTCCATCTATGTCTTGTATATAAACTTTAATTTTTCCGAGTTCATTGGTCGAATAAGCAATTTGCTGCCCGTTCGGACTCAATCTAACTTGACTCAACGGAATGTTCCTTTTGTTCTTAATAGGAATGCCTTCGGTAGCCATTAAGGCATTTCCGACATTAGCATCTTCGCTATAATG
>CAKZLT010000357.1 GCA_937127195.1 uncultured Saprospiraceae bacterium | reverse complement strand
GTTCAATAGTAGCGCGATTTTCGAGCGGTTCTTCCAAAAACTGAACACCATTATATATATGTAACAAAATTAAAAAACTGAAAAACAGGTAAATACTCGTTTTTTTATTTTTTAAAAAGAAATTCCTTAAAAGATGTTTGGAATTTATTTTTTGAAAAATTGAGAGATTGCGAAAAGCTAAATTAAATCTAAGTTTCTTGCAAGCCGTAGCAACAACTCGCTTCTCATAGCCCAAAGGGCGGTCTTTTTTCCATGTTTTAGATACTAAAAAATAAAAAGGTAGTAACACATAAACGCCCAATGAAAACATTCCAATTGCATCATGCAAAGGATTTTCGGGTAAAATGTGAAAAACAATCAAAGTCAACAATCTAATAAAATTAGCAACAACCGAAGCCAATAAAATCACTACTAAATAACCGCAGCCAGCCCAAAAACTAATTATTCGTTCTCGTTTTTTTTCAAAATACGCCAATATCAAAATACCCAAAACCAACGCAGTTGTCACCATTTTGAGACCAATGCAAGCTGGGTCAACCGAAAAACTATGTCCATCCAACCACAAAACGTTTCCTTGTGCTTCGATATTCATATTAACAAGTTGCAACGTCCAAGCAGCCAACTCACTCAACTTTAACCGTATCGGAAAACTCCAAATATATACAATCGCATTAATCGCTGGCGAAATTACAATCCCCAGAAGCAGCAATAAATTATTCGATTTTCCAAGCCAATTATCCACCACAAATAACAAAATCAATAGTGTAGAATAAAAATATAAGGTATTTGACCGAACTACCAAAAGCATTAATCCTGCCACCAATGCCGCCAACGCATACCGATAATTCACTGACTTTTGACCAACTCCCAACACATAAGGCGCGACAATAAACCCCAAAAGCATCGAAAACTTAAGTGGCATATTATGATGATTGAATATCCAAAAAATCACCAAAGGACTGATAATCATCAAGCCTTTCTGTAGATTTTCTTTTGTGAATTGAGTCATTTTTTCGTCTTTAAGAGAAAGAATTATTTTCCATGGAGTTACGCAGAGGTTTTCCCACAGAGGTACACGGAGGCATTCACAGAGTTTCACAGAGTTTCACAGAGAAAATGCCCTGTGTAACCCTGTGGAAAAAACTTCTGTGTAACTCTGTGGGAAAAATCTCCGTAGGAAATCAATTTTTCCTAAAATAAAAATACATTGTCAAGCCAGCTACCAATAATATCAACAACCATTCGTGTGGCTCTGGCACTGCGCCCGAATTACCAATAGAAGCGTTTCCAAGTCCATTTTTATTCTTTTTAATATCAAAACGGTCATAATCTGCCTGCGTCTCTAAGACCACCAAACTCGAAATTGGTGTAACAACGTGTGCCTCTTCTGCCAATTCAACTAGCTCTCTTTCCAAGGCTTTTTTATTAAAATAATGCTTCCCGACGCGTTTCAAAACATCATTGTAAGTAAATAATCGCATCAAATGGTCTGGTGCGTCACTTGCTTCAATGGAATCTAGTTCTAATTCCTTAATCTGAAAATCAGCGTAATGATTAACAATTATTCGTTGACCTTCTTGATTTCGAGGGAATTCATTTTTCTTAAAATAATCAATCAACTGAGCATCAGAACCCGTTTCTAATTGAATAGAACGCAACTCTCGGAGTGTTCTCAGATATGGTGAAATATTTTCATTCAGATTAAAAACGCGTAACGGAAATTCCTTTTTTTGAAAAAATGCCGTTGTTTTCTCCATAAAAGGTGTTTTCTCTAAATCTTTCAAAGTCGGTGTCAATTGACTGTATTTACTAATCACGAGAACTCTATCAGACGGTTCTATTTTATAAAAAGGAAAAAGAGTGAAGTTTTTGGCTTGTAAAGATTTGAATAAACTCACTCGATTGGCTTCCGTCAATTCCTCCATTTTATGATTAGAATGCACTATCATTTCCTTGCCTTCCAATGCTTTCCATACTTCGTCAAACTCCGCTCGCGTCCAAGCTGCATTAATATCCAAATACACAAAAGCAGGGTCAAACAAATCCATTTCCTTCGCATTTGGAGCTAATTGAAAAGCACGTCCATTAAAAGCAAACGCTTTTTGAGATAACCGATTGGCATCAAATCGAAGCGACCAATCAGATTTGTAATTACCCGAATAGCGATAAATCATTCCATCTTTTTTGAAAGATAAAGAAGCATCAAAATCCTGCAATGCACCCTCTGTGACAACATTTATAGTCTCACGAGCGTCTTTCCAATATGGGCCTTCAAAGTCAATATTTTGATAAACAAGTTGTTCTCCCTCTTTTTTGAGTGGTGAAGTAATACCAATTTTGAATTGTCGGTCTTCGCTTGGCGTACACGGAAAAACGCGAACCGTCACCCGATTACCTTCTTGCCAATGCAACAAAAGCGGGTCGCGACGCTCAACACCAACTATTCTTTTGTACGCGCTATCTGCCTTACTTTTTGTGGTGAGATAGGCTGGGCGTTCCATTCCTTCGACCCACAGCGCAGCCGAAGTCACAACCGAACCTTCT
>CAKZLT010000356.1 GCA_937127195.1 uncultured Saprospiraceae bacterium | reverse complement strand
CTTGCTGCCAAACCCATGAAGTTTCATGGCTATTAGCATCCAAAGTCGGTACATCTTCGTCATTGTGCCAACAGCGATTAAGCCATTTCGTTGGCGATTTCCGCGTTGGTATAACTAAATAATCTCTAGCGCGCGTAATTCCAACATATAACAATCGAGCCTCTTCTTGCAAAGCCTCGGCGCGTGCTTTAGCTTTAGCTGGACTCAAGTTTATTTTATTTTCTAATGGCGTATTTTTGATTTGGTCAGAGTAAGGATTAACCCAAAATCTAATCCATCGATTACCCAAAATATTGTCTAAATCAACCTTAGTTGCTTCGGAAACTAATTGTATTCCCCAGACATTATCTCTTAATTTTTGTTCCAAACTATGACAAATAACCATTGGCCATTCTAGACCTTTACTTCTGTGATAGGTCAAAACGTTGACCGCATCTGGGCTTTCGCCAGAGCCTTGAGTATCGAGTTCATTAGCAGCTAATTCAGCTATCCATAATAGAAAACCACCCAAAGAAGCGGCTGTATGTAAGCGATTGCAACGTTCTTCGTATTGCAAAACCTGCTTAGAAAGTTCATCTATATTACTCAATCGTTGTTCTGGATTGCCCCATGCAGCAGCTATACGACGAATTTCGAGTGTTTCCAAAACTAGGTTTAAAATCTCAGAACTAGATAGTTCTGTGATTTCCTTTCTAATTTGTTTTAGTTTTTTTATAAAATTAATATCCAAACCCCAACGCGCAGGATGTTCACCTGTCTCTAAGAATTGAATACGATGGTCAATGATAGATTCTATATCTTTACCAACTGCCAAAAGCATAATTTCAGCAATCGAAAGAGAATCACGGTCATTAAGAATATATTTTAAGCAAGCCAAAACAAGCTTCGCTTCCGAAGTTTCTACCAAGCCATTTCTTGCAATTGCAGCTTTTAGTCCAGCGTGATGTAAAGATTCCGCAACGGTTTGACATTCAAAATTGGAGCGACAAAGGACTGCAATATCACCAGCACGAATACTGCGCGGTTGGTCTTCGTCTTTGGGCTGAATGATTTTTTTATCTTCAATTGCCTTTCTGATATTTCGGGCAATAGCGTTTTCCATCCACGGCTTACCAGGCAGTCGATTACCTTTTCCATCATATTCAAAATGCCATTGAATCAAAGCCAAATCCTGTTCTATTGGGTCTTTTGATTTTTCGCGTTTGGGCTTCAAGGCGATTTGTTCGGGTTTGATATTAGGAAATGCCTTTACAAAAATAGCATTCGTCGCATGAACAATATCTTCTCTCGAACGCCACGAAAATTCTTGAATATCCTCTTTTTTTACACCGCCCATTTCTTTGACAATGGCATTCATCAAAGCAGGTTCAGCACCACGAAACCCATAAATCGACTGCTTCGGGTCACCGACCCAAACCGAAATTTGAGCAAATTTGGATAGTTTTAAAAATATTTCTAACTGAATTGGACTGGTATCTTGAAATTCATCAACCATCAATAAATCCAATTCTTCTGTCATTACTTCTTGCACCACAGGATTATTCAGCAAACGATTGACATGAATTTCCATATCAATATAATCAATCAATCCACGACGCTTTTTATATTCTTCGTATTCATTGAGGGCAGACATCGCAAGGTCAAATACATTTGTAATAAAATCAGTAATATCTTGGTGCAAATCGGCGTGTATCTCGACTTTTTGAGCAAAATCTTGAATGGTTTCTACTGCACCTTTACTTGCTTTTCCTGGCTTGAGTTTTGTGATTTTTATCCATTCGTGCCAATTGAGCGCACCTTTTGTATGAATATCATTGTATAGATTCTGTAAAGTATTGACGACCTTTTGCGTGGTTTTAGTACTGTCGTCGTTGTCTCGAAGCTCCGAAAGAGTGGTTTCCAACAGGCTTTTGAGCGTATCATTAAGTTTTTGTGGCGTTCGAGTACTAGCAATTGGTGAAAAGAAGGCTAGGAGAGAAGCGATTGATTTTTCTTTGCTTTCTTGCAAATTATCAGCTTCAAATGCGTTGGTTCTTGCTACATCGGTGAGTCTTTTGACCTCCTTTCTCCAATCGTAGGGAGTACGCCCCTTGTTGAGACCTAAGCGATTAACGAGGTGTTCCATCTTCGTGATAACATCACTTGAAAGCACCATTGCCAAGGCTTGATTAAAAAAGACTTGTTGGTCTTCATCTGCCATAATTGAGACATCTGGAGATACGCCAGCTTCGAAAGCAAAGCGTTTGAGTAACTTAACACCTAATCCATGAACTGTTCCGATGAGTGCATTCGATAAGTCGTCAGCCTCGCTGGTCATACCTTGCGAAAGCAATCGAACGCG
>CAKZLT010000355.1 GCA_937127195.1 uncultured Saprospiraceae bacterium | reverse complement strand
TGGAAATAGATTCTAATTTATTAACTAGATGATTTTTTTAATTAAAAACAACTGAATCATCACCGCTCGCACCATTATCACTCGCAGCAGAAATATTCAAAACAGGAACTACATTTTCATCATCAGTAATATCTTTAGAGTCAATTACATCATTAGGCATACTGACAATAACAGGAGGTTTTGGCAAATAATGTTCATCATATTTGATAATGACACTAGCCAATTGCTTCACGGCTAATTCTGGATTTTTCCAAAAATCCAATGACCAAACGGGTTGATAAGTAATGCCTAAGCCGTTTAATTGTTCTGCCAAAGTCTTTTCCCATTCGTAATTTCCTTGTGGAAAACGCCAGAATGAAGCATCACTTTGTAATGCCAAACGAGGCTGTCCAAGATGAATAGGCTCAATTAACATATCAATATGAATGCCGTCTATTTGTTGATTAATACTCAATCGACCCTTTTCGAGATAAGGTTGAATAGCATCAGAGACTTCTTTGACAAACTCGTTATGGGATGATTTTTGACTTGTTTTTGATTTATGTAACTTTAATAATTGATTGCAAATTTTAACTTGTTCAGCTTCATCAGCTTCCATAATTGAAGTTGCATAATTAATATAATTCGCCAATATATGAATTCCAGTAACTTTGTCGCTCTGCTGTGAATAATGCTCTATATAAGTCGTTGGTATTGAGGTTAATAGATACGTTTTTTCGGATGCCGTGCTAATAATAGCATTCAAAGCTTGCAAACTATCTAGTTCGTTCAATGCTTGAATATCTTCACTGAATTTTTCTTGAACATCAATTCCGAATGTCGTAGAAAGAATGACAACATCAAAATGATGACTTTGTAAATCTTTATAGTATAAGACGTTTAATCCGCCCAACTCTAATTGAATGATTCGTTCGTAACCAGCAATTTTTCTTTGTTTGATTTGATTGATATAGTAAATCATCAAATTACGCTGCTCTTTGGTCATACAAACGATACCAACACTTGGAAAACGCCCTGCCTTGTTTGGCTCTATCTCGTTGAGTAAGTGCATAACTTGTTGCGCTTCCTCTTCATTGATGCGCTCTTGCGGAATATAAACGCCTTCGATTTTGACTAGTTTTAATGCCGAAGATTTACTTAATTTTTGGCTTGGCAAAATGCCTAATTCATTGTTATAAAATGCGGCATTCTTAAAGTTCCAAATCTGCTCATCAGTTGCGGTATGATATAAAGGCAGAGTTGTTTTTTCGTAGCCTGATTGCTTTGCATAAGTCAAAGAAGAAGCAACCATCCTATTGCCAATTTGAAGCTCATCGCCTAAGATAACTTGCTTTTTACCACGCCACAATCCACCAACAGCATCTTCTGTTTGGATATTTTCGGCATTATCTACAATAACAACATCAAAATAACCTTTGATAGCAGGAAGCCATTCGCTCGCGATATGCGGCGGCATCATTATCGCAGGAAACATATTTGTTAGCATTTCAAATTCGCTATCAAATAAAACTTTTACATTGAATTCGTCCACGAAACGTTCACGCGATTTTCCAAAAAAAACATTGTATAAAAACTTACTTTCTCGCTTAACTCGACGAATATCATTCGCTTGTTTGAGCTTCCAGAATTTGAGTGCAGTTTTTGGTAAAAAGTCTTTTAACTGTTCTAACTGTTGGTGATATTCATCTAAGGTTTCACTGTCCGAAAGTAAACTTGCATCAAACTGCTTCGTCAAAATGCTATGGAAATACCAGCTATTGAAAGCTGCCATCCAGTTTTTAGGCTTCGTTGTGATTAAAGATTTAACAACGGACTTTTGTTCGTCAGTAAGTTTGAGCCAATAGTTTGTCCAAAAATAATAAGCATCAAAATCACGTAAATTATATTGTAAATTCTCTAAATTCTCAGTCATACTTTCTAAGAAAGTACGCTTTTGAATCAAGGTATTTGCTTCTGAGTGAAACTTCTTTTGATATAATTCATAGCCATTGACACTCGTGATAAGTGATGCAAAAGCTTGATTGAGTCGATTAATAGTTGATTTGAAATCAACGTGTTCATTGATGTTTTCAGAGTCCAAACGCACTAATTCTTGTTGAATTAAGTTTGACGTACCTGCCTTCCATTCTTCGAGTGCTTGCTCAAAATCATTTAGGTTGTCGTTCAACTTATCAAAAGTCAAACTGCCACTTACTTTAGGAAAACTATAAGCAAAATAGCGTTGAAATTCAAAAGAGCCTTCTATGTCATCATAGTTCGATTTGACCGTGCTTTTAACATCCAAAATATTAGTTAATCGCTTAGAAAAGACACTAAACAGCTTCATTCGAGTATTTCGGATAATGCCATTTTTATTAAAATCGTCGCCGTATTGTTGTTTGTAATCGGAAATATCTGCGCGAACTTCCGCGATTTTATTTTTTAAACCTTGATAATAATCCTCAAACTTGCCATTTAATTCGTTGGTATAATGCTCTAATTCTACCACAAATTGACGGTAAACAGTTCCGACTTCATCCAAAATTTTACTTAATGTATCATAAGTGAATGATTTGGCATCTTCATGATTTTTATCTGTGAAAATATTGGGATGAAGTACCCTCAACGGGTGTTTGAGCGTATTTAATTCATTATAAAGCAATTCAGCTCGTTCTATTTTTGCTTTTAAAGTATCATATTCTGGTTTCGAGAACTGATAATGAACCGTTTTTAGGTGACTATTAAGAAGGTGTTTACCTTCTATCTCTTGATTTTTGATAAACGAACCAACTAGCTCTGTCCAAGTTTCTTGTTCAAAAATAGGTTGACTCAATAGTTGATACGCACTATCCAAACGAGTACGAGAGCGATTACAGCGATTCAGTAAATGCTGAAAATCTTCTTCTTCGTATAATGGTAATTTTCGGACACTCAGCGACGTTTGATAAATCGCTTCTGCTATTGCTCGCTTTTCCTTGAAAGGATTACTCGTAATAAGAGTCAATTCTCCCAAACCTATCTTATCCAATTGATTTTGAATGGTTTCTAACGCATTCGTTTTATTGGATATAATTAAAGTTTTCTTTTTATTAGCTAACAAATTTGCCGTCAAAGCAGATACCGTATGTGTTTTTCCTGTACCATGTCCGCCCGTTACGACGATTTGAGATTGAGTATCTAGTTGTTTGATAATTGCCGACTGATACGGGTCAAGTGTAATTGGAGAAAAGTCATATTGCCTAAAATCAGCATCATCCGTTGTAGGATTTGCTACATCAGGAAGTTGAATTTCTGCATCCAAAATATCAAGCGTTTGAACGGATTGGTTCTGGAATAAGCCAATAATTCCTGACCAACAGATGTTTCCACCATTCATTAATATTTCTACTAACTCGCTTTCCGTCGGAATGGTTACAGCATTTGTAGTAGAATTATTTCCTTCAAAACTAGCTTTTAAAGCGATTTCGTTAGCGACTTTTAATAAATCTAATTGGGAAATACGTTGGTTAGCTAATCCATCGCGCACGATTTCGACCATATCCAAGTCGTATTCCTTTTTAAGATAATAATTCAAAAAAGGATTAGCTTGAATAGTAGCTTGACGTTTTCGCTCAATTATCCAATCTCCAGGCTGAGTAGGAGAGGGGCGCAGTTCCATTTCCCATGTAAAAAGTGGCGCAGCAATATATTTTTTTGGTTCGTCTTTATCTTTTTTTACAAAAAGAGGATAACCAAATTTTAAGGTATTTGTACCTAATTCCTTTTGTTGTGCTTGGGCTTCGTAGTATAAATGTTTGATTTTTTTGGCTAATGAAGGCACAGGACTAAACGTCGTTTTGGTCGTAGGTTCATCGAGTAGCGAACGCATCCAACTAAAAGGAAACTGTTGGTCATTCGGGTTGAGTTCGGTGAAGTCTATTCGGTGCAAATCATCATACGGAATGGCATCCCACAAAAGCGATTGCTTGAGTTCTGTCAAAAGATTTTCCTTCCAAACCGCTAATAATGTTTTATCGTTAGTCATTATTTATACTTTAAAATTTTTAGCCTGTACTTTAAGTCTTTAGCCTGTTTGTTAAGTACGTGAGCAGAAGTAATGATATAATTTATAAGGAAGTATTTTTTTTGTTCTATGATTTTAAAAAATGTGAGTATAGCGAGCTACACGAATATTTTTCAAAGA